>NZ_JALIHH010000125.1:0-7280 GCF_022869435.1 Aeromonas sp. LsrichE-8G | reverse complement strand
AAGGCTGTGTCCAGTCGATCTTCCTCCAGCCTTTATCCAGCGGGGCTTGCAATAGAAAGAGGGAGGCATCATGCCTCCCTCGATTTTTTGTCCTGATACTACGTGGACTGGAACTCAAATTCTCTTAAGTGAACAGCATTGCGCCGATGCGGGGCTTGTTTGTCTCGGGCTCGCGCCTTAGCTTGCACGAGCCAGGGGCTGCTCCGGAGTGAGGTAGAGGGAGAAGTCCTCTATCCCCGCCTTCAGGGCGGCAAAGCAGTCGGGGTCGATGGCCGTGCCCAGGTTTTCCGCCATCATCTCCAGGGCCCTCGGCACCGGGATGGCATCCCGATAGGGACGCTTGGCGGTGATGGCATCGAAGATGTCGGCGGTGGTGATGATGCGCGTCTCCAGGGTGATCGCCTCCCCCTTGAGCCCCTTGGGGTAGCCCTTGCCGTCGAGTCGCTCATGGTGGGCGCCAGCCACCTGGGCCAGCTCCTCGAAGGCGCCGATGCGGCTCAGGATCTCCTCGGTGTAGGCGGCATGCATCTGCACCGCCGCCCACTCCTGCTCGTCAAGCTTGCCCGGCTTGTCGAGGATGGCGTTGCTCACCCCGAGTTTGCCCACGTCGTGGAGCAGGGCACCCCGCTTGAGCCAGCGTCGCCGTGGCTCGGACAGCCCCATCTGGGCGGCGAGGATGTCGGTATAGAGCGCCACCCTGCCGCTGTGCCCGGCGGTATAGGGGCTCTTGGAGTCCACCACCTGGCCGAAGGCCGCAGCAATCTCATCCAGATAATCCTCATCCAGCGCCACCTCCCCCTGCCCCGCCGGGTGGGCGAAGACCCGCTCCGCCAACGCGGGATCCGCCAGCCCTTGCCAGAAGGCGTCATCGGCCAGCGCCTCGAAGGCCTTGACCAGGGCGGGATCAAACCAGTTGCCGCTGCGCTCGCGCAGCTCCCTCATCGCCGCGTCCGGCCCGGCGGCGGCGTGAAACACGTCCACCACCTGACAGAGCAGGGCGATGCGGGAGAAGAGCGGAATGGCCTCCCCCGCCAGTTGTTGCGGCCGCCCTTTGCCGCTCCAGTGCTCATCCAGGGAGAGGATCCCCTGGGCCACCTCGTCGCTGAAACGCAACTGGCGGGCGATGTCCGCCCCCCGGTGGCAGCGGGTCAGGATCAGCTCGTTGGCTATCTGATCCCCGTTGCGAAAGATGTGGAACAGGCTGCGAAAACGGCCCAGCAGATCCGCCTGCAAGCCGGTGTGGCCCAGCACGAAGTTGACCACCTCGGAGAGGGAGCCATCCACCAGCTTGAAGTCGCGCTTGAAGTGAAGATCGTCGGTGAGATAGAGCTCGCAGATGCGGGCGGCATTGCTGCTGCACCCCAGATCCTTGAGCAACAGGGTGTAGTAGAGGTCGTGGCGCTGCCGGGCATCCAGTCCCAGTTGCTCCCCCAGACGAGAGCCTATCCAGCAGCAGCGGATGCAGTGGCCTCTCGGCTGCCCTTCCGTCATGTCCAGGGCATGACTGAGAGAACCAATCAGCTCTGCCAAACGCAACCCGTTTACCGTCATAGCCCACTCCCTCTACATCGGGGCGTACTTGCCCGCAGGCATGTATAGCATTTGTCGGGAGTAAAGGATCAGGGGCGCGACAAATTATGCCTGCACCGCTCCCCGACTTGCCGCCGCATCGAGCTGCTCGCGGCTCAGGGTCGAGACCAGTTTGTCATCCAGATAGAGATCCAGCCGCTCCCCGCGCATCTCTCCCCGCATCAGGCTGCGCTGACCGTCGATGTAGTGGATCTCCATCTGGGCGGTGCGCTCGTCCGGGTAGCTCACCTGTACCTCGCGCACCCCTTGAGGCAGCAGGGCCAGCGGCACCTGGTTGAGGGCAGGATCCAGGTGCGGGTTCACCTTGATGATCGCATCGCTCTTCTGATCCACCAGGGCGGGCGCCTTGCCGGTAATGGGGTTCTTGCCGGACCAGAATTCGATGGTGTTGAACACGAAGAGATCCGCCGTGGCCGCCAAGCCATAGACGGGGGAAAGGAGCACGAAGACGCCGGCACGGCCGTAGCGATTGTCCACCACGCTGAGGTTGCCCTTGGTCACCATGGAAGAGAGGCCCATCTGGCCCATGCAACCACCGAGCCCCAGGCTCGCCCCCATTCCCAGCAGCAGGGCCAGTGCCCTGCCTCTCTGTCGTACTGCCATTGTTGTCTACCTGCTCAATAAAAAGGAGGCGGCAGCCTAAACAAGGGGGCCGGGCGGCACAATGACGAAGGGGGGCGTCATACAGCCAGGGTTCAGCCTGGCCGTCCGATCGCTCACTCTGTTGGCAATCTTGCGGTCAGCCCCTCAGATGGAGAGGGCGGACACCGTCTGGGAGACCCTGTCCGCCTCCTGGTGGATCTCGCTCATCAGCTTGTCCACCCCGGCGATCTGCTGCTTGCCGAGTTCGGCGCTGCCCGCCACCCCGGCCATGTCGTCGGTCACCCTGGCGGTCAGCTCGCGGTTCTTCTGCACCACCTTGGCGATCTCGTCGGTAGAGAGCGACGTGCGGGCGGCCAGCTGGCGCACCTCGTCCGCCACCACCGCAAACCCGCGCCCCTGCTCCCCCGCCCGCGCCGCCTCGATGGCAGCGTTCAGGGCCAGCAGATTGGTCTGATCGGCGATGGCGCTGATGGTCGAGACGATGGCCTCGATGCTTCTGGACTGCTCGTTGAGCTGGCCGATGAGGGCGATGGCCTCATCCACCTGGGAGGCGATGAGGGAAGAGGTCTGCACCACGGCGCGTAGCAAGCCCGCCCCCTCCTCTGCGCTGTGCAGGGTCTCCTGGGCGGTGCTGTGGGCCAGGCGGGCCGCCTCCCGGGTGGCGTGGTTCTGCTCGATGCGCGCGGTGATGTCGCTGGCGAACTTCACCACCCGCACCACCTTGCCGCTGCCATCCCGGATGGGATTGTAGGTCGCCTCCAGCCAGACGGCCTGCCCCCGGCTGTTGTGGCGCATGAAGAGGCCGGATTTGAACTGGCCCCGGGCCAGCTCCTCCCAGAAACGGGGCTGCTCGCGCAGGAAGGTTTCGTCACAGAAGATCCTGTGGTGCCTGCCCGCGATCTCCCCCAGGGTGTAACCCATGACGCTCAGGAAGTTGGCATTGGCATGAATGATGTCGCCGTTCGGGGTGAACTCGATCATGGCCCGGGAACGGTCCAGCGCCTCGGTCAGCGCCTCGAGTCGCTCCAGCCGCTGGTGCTGTTCGGTGACGTCGCTGGCCATCTTGAGTACCCGGGTCACCCGGCCCTGGTGCTTCACCGGGAAATAGGTCGCCTCCAGCCAGCGCGTCTCCCCCTGCCGGTTCACGCGCTCGAAGGTGCCAGACTGCACCTCCCCCTGGGCGAGGCGGCGCCAGAACTGGCGATAGTCACCGGACTCCCCCCAGGCCCTCGGACAGAGCTGGCTGTGGGGCTGCCCAATCAGTTCGGCGGCACCATATCCCATCAGGGCCAGGAAAGGGGTGCTCGCCTCCTGGATGATCCCCTCCGGGCTGAAGATGACGGTGGCGGCACCCGCCTTGATCGCCTCTATGATGCCCTGCTCCTCGTCGAGCCGGGTCTGGCATGCCTGCAACTGCGCTTTGAGCTTCTGATTGAACATGACACTTCTTCCTCGTTGACCATCCCCATGGGCACCACGGCCTCACCCACAGAGGGTATCGGCACCGCCAGCGCCGACATAAGTGGTCGGACGACTGAAACGAATGGGGCGCGCAGTGTATAGAAAAGCGGCGATGCCGCCAAGGGCTCCCAGTACGCAGCCCTTGTGAAAGAGGATCAGCCCGGTGCAGAAAAAGAGGAGGCTAACGGGCAGGTACGCACTCGAGACAGGCAGGATTGCCGGCAAAGCCGAACCGTTCGTAGATAGCGCGCCCATCACTGCTGGCATGGAGCCACAGCTTGCCCAGTTGCTGCTCGCGGGCATACGCCACCATGGCCACCAGCAGGGCGTTCGCCATTCCCCGTCTGCGCCAGGCCGGCCGGGTGTAGATGTTGAGCAGGTACCCTTCCCGCCCCGCCAGATTGCCCGGGTAGGGCGGGCGCACGAAGAGTGCCAGGGTGGCGCACGCCACCACCTCGCCCTCCTCCTCCACCACCCAGCTACGGGCGCGACCCTCTTCCTGCGCCTGAATGAAGTAGGCCTGCGTCGCCTCCCTGAGGACCGGATCCTCATCGGGCCGGGCAAGTTCCCCCACCTCGCAAAAGAGCGCCATGCGCAGTGTCGTCAGGGCAGGAATATCGGCCGCCAGGGCCTCGCGAACCTTCATCTCTTCTCCTTTGCATTCCTTGCCCACCCGTCAGTCAGGCAGGGCTCGTGTGCGGCCACCTTACGCCGGAGGCGAGCGACGGGCAAGGCGCCAGCTGTCGAGCCCCAGGGGGCCCGCCCCCCACACGGCCAGGGTCAGCAGCATCCAGCCCCACAACTGGTGATCGTGAAAGCCTCCCGCCCAGAGGGCCGGGTAGGAGATGACCGCCATGGCGTTGAAGCCAAAGAGCAGCAAGGCGACCGGACGGGTGAAGAGGCCCGCCAGCAGGAAGAGGGGCAGCAACAGCTCGGTCGCCGTGCCCGCATAGGCCGCCCACTGCCAGGGCAGCAGGGGCACCTGATATTCGAACTCGAACAGATAGAGGGTGCTGTCCCAGGCCGTTAACTTGAGCCAGCCGGATCGCAGAAAAATGGTGGCGACCCAGAGCCTGGCAAGCAGCAACAGGCCACCGCTGCACCAGGGCAAGATTCGTTCAACAAGGGGGCCAAGGGGCCTGGCAAGGGTTTGCGTTGTCATGGGGCAAGCTCCAGATCGACCAGCAGGTCGAGGGTGATGAGGGGGGCCAGGTGTTCGGCCATGGCGGGATCCTGAGCCAGCAGGCTGGCCAGCGGCCTGCCCTGCAGGCAGCCTTGCAGCAGACGCCAGGCGGCGGCATCCAGGGGAATGGGGTCGACCCGGTGTCCGGGGCGTTTCTTGAGTGCCAGGGAGCAGACAGCATCCAGCTCCCTGACCGTCTCACCGCCGTGCAGGGCCATCTGCCAGAGCGCCAGCACCGGATGGGGGCTCTCCAGGAGCAGCAGATCGCAGGCAGGATGCAGCACCAGCCGCTCCCAGTGGTCAGGGGTCATGGCGGCAAGCCGCTCGGCGGGCCAGCGCCGCGTCTCTGGTGCAAGCAGCGAGACCCGCCAGGCGGGCTGGTTCGGCAACTGGACCCTGCTCTACTGGGCCTGGTGGATCTCCTGGTCCCCCTTCGTCGGCCTCTTCATCGCCCGCATCTCCCGCGGACGCACCCTGCGCGAATTCATCCTCGGCGTCCTGTTCGTGCCCACCGCCTTCAACCTGCTCTGGATGACTGTGTTCGGCAACGCCGCCATCTGGGCCAGCCAGCATGAGGGGGGCATAAGCCTCATCGACTCGGTCGGCAACATCGACACCCTGCTGTTCAACTTCTTTGACCTCTTGCCGGGAGCGGACATCACCTCGGCCCTCGCGGTGATCCTCATCAGCGTCTTCTTCGTCACCTCCGCCGACTCGGGAGCCTTCGTCATCGACAATATCGCCACCCAGGGCAAGGAGGGCTCACCGGTCTGGCAGCGCCTGTTCTGGGCTCTGCTGCTCGGGGTCACCGCGGGTACCCTGATGAGCACAGGGGGGCTGGCGGCACTCCAGTCCATGACCCTCATCGCCGCCCTGCCGTTTGCCTTCATCATGGTCCTGCTCTGCCTCGGACTCTGCCGCGGCCTTGTCGCAGACAAGGAGCACTCGGCCAGGCGCCTCTCCCCCGCCACTGACTTCTGGAACGGCAAGCAGTGGCGCACCCGGATGGATCACCTGCTACGCCCCTCCACCGAGCAGGAGGCCCGCGCCTTTATGGACAAGGTCGCCCTGCCCGCCCTGACGGCCCTGAGTCAGGAGTTCGCTGCCCGGGGAATCACCAGCCGGGTCGAAGAGGATGGGCCGGATCAGTGCCATCTGCTGGTACCCCAGCAAGGTCGCCGGGACTTCTGCTACGGGGTGCGCATCGAAGCCCGCCCCGCCCCCGCCTTCACCCCCCTGGAGGCGGCCCACAACCACGATCCCGAGGCCCGCATCTTCGAGCCCATCACCTATTTTGCCGATGGCCGCGCCGGTTACGACATCCAGTACCTGACCCGGGACGAGCTGAGTGCCGACGTCTTGCGCCAGTACGAGCGCTATCTGGTGCTGAGCCAGGACGAGGGGCAGGATCTGCTGAGCAGCGCCCCCGAACATACCCAGCCAACCCAGGGAGAGTGATGACCAGGCAGGGATCAAGTCAGCTCCCCGCCCAGAGCTTATGGCCGGGCACACTGGCGGCGAGGGCTGTCCCCACCACCCATCACAACAGAGAAAGGGGCCCCAGGGCCCCTTTCTCGTCACTGCCTCAACCTGCGTTGATTTCAGAGCCTCAACCGGCTCAGGCGGTTTTCACGCACTTCTGGATAAAGCTGTTCTTGGCCGCCCCGGCAAGCTTCTTGTCCGTCGCCGCCTTCTCGCACTGGGTCGCCTTGTCGGCAGCCCCGTCCGTCTTCAGGCACTTTTGCACGAAGCTGTTCTTGGCCGCGCCAGCCAGCTTCTTGTCGGCGGCCGCTTTCTCGCACTGGCTTGCCTTGGCACTGGCGGAGGCATCTTTGACGCACTTGCCCACAAAGCTGGTCTTGGCGGCGCCCGCCAGCTTCTTGGCCGCGGCCTGGGCCTCGCACGCCTGCTGCGCCCCCGCGCCATCACTCGCCATTGTTGCACTCTGGGCCACCCCCATTCCCATGCCAAACACCGTCACACACAGACTCAACACCATCAGGATCCGCTTCATATGACCAACTCCCTTCGTTCTATCCATTGTGGTTAGCCCCACTCACGCGGGCCAAACGAGGCACCCTCGCCTCGCTGCACTATAGTCCCCCGGCTTGATGACAACCAAAGTGCCGCCGTACTCGCACAGCCTTCCTTCCCCCTGATCGCCTCCACTCGGCCAAGAGACAAGAGACAAGAGACAAGAGACAAGATTGGTGAGCTGGCGCAAAAATTCAGCGCTTCTCGCCAGTTGCGTCAATTTTCGACTGGTTTGCGTATGAGGCTTGAGGCTATGCTGGCCACATGTACAGGATCTTTAGCTACAACCAATTGAAATAGATAGAAAAAAGGCTTCGTTTGTGATCTGATTTAATCGCAAAAAAAAACCGACACGCCCGAAGCCATGACTATTATCAATGCAACCCAGTACCTCAAGCAACTTCTTAGC
>NZ_JALIHH010000124.1:0-6397 GCF_022869435.1 Aeromonas sp. LsrichE-8G | reverse complement strand
AGCCGAGCCAGCATGTCGCCAGATGCCTCAACAACATCGTTCAGATCGTTTGCAATAGACATAAAAAATCCGGAACCAGTGATTGGTTCCGGATTGTCCTACAGCAGAAGGATCGGTCAATGGATCCTTAACTGATCAGCATTGCCGCATGGCGGGGCTTTTTCTGTTCACTGCCCCGCCCTTTCTTAATCCATGTCAATTCCCAGGCAGACGGCGCTTGCCAGGCCTTGACCTTCTCCTTTCGGCAAGGTTTAGATTCGGCCCATCCGTCACAGGGAAGCCACCCATGCTCTCATCGAGATTGCCCACCACGTTCATCGCCCGGCTATTGCTGGCGCTGGTGCTCGTCTGCAATCTGACCCTGTGCATCAGCTGGCATGGCGCGGCCACCGCCCTCCCGGGTGAGACCCAGGATGCCCTTCCGGCATCCTCCCCCTTGTCTCATGCGCTGCACGAGAGCCCGCCTGTGCAGCACGCCGCCATGAACCATGGCCAGGCCGACACAATTCCCCTCTCCTGCCATTCGGGCACCATGAGCCAGAGTGCCCCGTCTGGGGGGGAATGCCAGATGCAGGCCGGCTTCTCCGGTGCGGCCAATGCCCCGCCCCTGCTCGGCATGCTGTTGTCACTGCTGCTGATCCCCCTGCTGCTGCTCCCCTCTTCGTGGCATGTCGGCTCCCTGCTCGACAACTGGCTGAGGGATCCCTTCCTGCGCCTGCGCGGTACCCATCCCCCCTCCTGGCCCAGACGGCATCTGATGCTCTCTGTGCTGCGCCATTAGAAACCTCTTCTACCCCAGCCTGGGCAATGGTTCGCCATTGCAACAAGTGCCGTGCACCGGCCGACTCGTCGGCAGTGCTCCGTTTGCCGCCCAACCCGTTCGCTGTGATTCGAGTGTTGCGTGACGCAGGTGCGTGAATAACGCCTCTGCCCCGCCCCTGGACACGACGCTCATGCAGGAACCCGGTCAGGCGGCCTGATAGAAGAGAAGATGTAACCATGTCATCAGCCAAGATTTTCGCCGTTGCCGGCGCCCGCGCCTCCCGTTCGACTCGTGCCGGAGGCCTGCGATGAACAAGACCCTGATCCTGTCGACTCTGATGCTCGTCCTCGGGGCTGGCGGCGGTTACTGGGCCGCCACCAAGATGGGCGGCGCTACTACCGCCAAGGAGAAGGCCCCCCTCTACTGGGTCAATCCCATGGATCCCCGCGACAAGCGCGATGCCCCCGCCAAGGACAACATGGGGATGGACTTCATCCCCGTCTATGAAGAGAAACAGGGCGGCTCGCCGGGCACCGTTACCATCAGCCCCGAGATCCAGCAGAACCTGGGGGTGCGGCTGGCCAAGGTGGAAAAACTGCCCGTCCACCAGCAGATCGAGACGGTGGGCTATGTGGGATATGACGAGGAGCGCCTCGAAGCCATCAACTCCCGGATGGCGGGCTGGATCCGCAACCTCGCCATCAAGAACGAGGGGCAGCAGGTGGCCAGGGGCAGCTTCATCTACGATCTCTACGCCCCGGATCTGGTGAACGCCCAGCACGAGTACCTGCTGGCGCTCAATACCACCAACCCGCTGCTGCTGCGCGCCGCCGAAGGCAAGCTCAAGTCCCTGCAGGTACCGGCGGATCAGATAGCGGCCCTCAAGCGCACCCGCAAGGTGCAGGAGACGGTGCGCATCTATGCCCCGAGCAGCGGCTATGTCTCCGAGCTCAAGGTGCGTGAAGGCCAGTATGTGGAGCCCGCCGCCCCCCTCTTCAACATCAGTACCCTCAAGCAGGTGTGGGTGAGCGCCGAGGTGTTCGAGCGCCAGGCCGCCCAGATCAAGGTCGGCGATCCGGTCACCATGACCCTGGACTATGCCCCGGGCCGCCGCTGGCAGGGTCGGGTGGACTACCTCTACCCGACGCTCGATGCCAGTACCCGCACCCTGCGGGTCCGCCTGCGCTTCGACAACCCGGACGAGTTCCTGAAACCCAACATGTTCGCCAAGGTGAGCATCGGCACCGGCAAGGGGGAACCCCGCCTGGTGGTGCCGAGCGAAGCGGTGATCCGCACCGGCAGCCAGGACCGGCTGGTGCTGGCGCTGGGAGATGGCAACTTCAAGTCGGTGGCCGTCACCCTGGGCCCCCAGTTTGGTGACAAGGTCGCCATCCAGGAGGGGGTCGAAGCCGGTGACAGCATCGTCAGCTCGGCCCAGTTCCTGCTCGACTCAGAATCGGCCATCGATTCGGACTTCCAGCGCATGACGGCGGTGCGTCCCATGCAGGTGTGGACCCAGGGCCAGGTGCAGAACATCGATCTCGCCGGGCGTACCCTCGGCATCTCTCACCAGCCCATTCCCGAGTGGCAGTGGCCCGCCATGGAGATGGACTTCACCGTGGCCGACGGCGTGGACATCAGCCAGCTGAAACCGGATCAGACCCTGCATCTGCAGGTGGAGCAGGAGGGGGACGAGTACCGCATCATCCAGATCCATGTGGAAGACAAACCGGCAGCAGACGAGCCGATGAAAGAGGCCAAGGGCGAGATGCCAGGCATGGAAGGCATGGATCACAGCCAGCACCAGATGGGGGATAAATCATGATCCCGGCCATGCTTCGCTGCATTGAGCACAAACCCAATCGGCTGCCAGCCCACCGAATGAGAGGAGCCCAGTCATGATCCCTGCCATCATTCGCTGGTCCGTCGGCAACCGCTTCCTGGTGCTGCTGCTGACCGTCATGCTCACCGCCTGGGGCCTCTGGTCGGTCAAGCAGACCCCGGTGGACGCCCTGCCGGATCTCTCCGACGTCCAGGTGATCATCAAGACCTCCTACCCGGGCCAGGCGCCCCAGGTGGTGGAGGATCAGGTGACCTACCCCCTCACCACCGCCATGCTGGCGGTGCCGGGGGCCACCACGGTGCGCGGCTACTCCTTCTTCGGCGACTCCTTCGTCTATGTGCTGTTTGACGACGACACCGACCTCTACTGGGCCCGCGCCCGGGTGCTGGAGTATCTGAGCCAGGTGGCCCCCAATCTGCCCGCCGGGGCCCAGCCCCAGCTCGGGCCGGACGCCACCGGGGTGGGCTGGGTCTACCAGTACGCCCTGGTGGACAAGAGCGGCAAGCACGATCTCAGCGAGCTCACGTCACTGCAGAACTGGTTTCTGAAATACGAGCTGCAGACGGTGAACGGCGTATCCGAAGTCGCCACTGTGGGCGGCATGGTGCGCCAGTACCAGGTGCGGGTCGATCCGGACAAGCTGCGGGCCTACGGCATTCCGCTCTCCCTCATCGAGACCGCCATCAAGCAGGGCAACCAGGAGACCGGCGCCTCCGTCATCGAGATGGCGGAAGCGGAGTACATGGTTCGTTCGAATGGCTACCTCAAGAGCGTCGAGGATCTGAAGCAGATCCCGCTCGGCACCAATGTGCGGGGCGCCCCCCTGCTGCTGGGTGACGTGGCCGACGTGGTGACCGGTCCCCAGAGCCGGCGCGGTATCGCCGAGCTCAACGGCGAAGGGGAAGTGGTGGGCGGCATCATCGTCATGCGTTTTGGCGAGAATGCCCAGCACACCATCGACGGGGTCAAGGCACGGCTGGCCGAGCTCAAATCCAGCCTGCCCGACGGGGTGGAGATCGTCACCGTGTACGATCGATCCGACCTTATCCAGCGCGCCATCGACAACCTCTCCGCCAAGCTGGTGGAGGAGTTCGCCGTGGTGGTGCTGGTGTGTATCGCCTTCCTGTTCCACCTGCGCTCGTCGCTGGTGGTGGTCATCACCCTCCCTATCGCGATTTTGACCGCCTTTATCGTGATGCACCTGCAGGGGATCAACGCCAACATCATGTCGCTGGGGGGCATCGCCATCGCCATCGGCGCCATGGTGGACGGCGCCATCGTGATGATAGAGAACGTCCACAAGCACATGGAGCGGGAGGCGCTCACCGACAAGAACCGCTGGCGGATCATCACGGAGGCGAGCATCGAGGTGGGGCCGGCGATTTTCTTCTCCCTGCTCATCATCACCATGAGCTTCCTGCCGGTGTTTGCCCTGGAGGCGCAGGAGGGACGGATGTTCCACCCGCTGGCCTACACCAAGACCTACGCCATGGCCGCCGCCGCCGCGCTCGCCATCACGCTGGTGCCGGTCATCATGGGCTATTTTATCCGCGGCAAGGTATTGCCCGAGCAGGCCAACCCCCTCAACCGTGGCTTGAGCCAGGCCTATGTGCCCCTGCTCAATGCCGTGCTGGCCCGCCCCAAGACCACCCTCGCCGCCGCCCTGGTGGTCACGGTCGCGGGTTTCTGGCCGCTCCAGCACCTGGGCTCCGAGTTCATACCGCCGCTCGATGAGGGGGACATCATGTACATGCCCACCACGGCGACCAACATCTCGGTGGGCAAGGCGCGGGAGATTTTGCAGCAGACCGACAAACTCATCCGCACCGTGCCCGAGGTACAGAACGTGTTCGGCAAGGCGGGGCGCGCCGACTCGGCCACCGACCCGGCGGATCTGGTGATGATGGAGACCAGCATCCAGCTCAAGCCCCGCGATCAGTGGCGTCCCGGCATGACCCCGGAGAAGCTGAAAGAAGAGCTCGACTCCCTCATCCGCTTCCCCGGCCTCACCAACGCCTGGGTGCCCCCCATCAAGACCCGTATCGACATGCTGGCCACCGGCATCAAGACCCCGGTGGGGATCAAGATCGCCGGCCCCGACCTCAAGGTGGTCCAGCAGATTGGCCAGCAACTCGAGCAAATTGTCGGCAAGGTGGAAGGCGCTGCCTCCGTCTACGCCGAGCGGGTGGCGGGCGGTCGCTACGTCAAGGTGGATATCGATCGGCTCAAGGCGGCCCGCTACGGCCTCAACATCGCCGACGTGCAGGCGGTGCTCGCCACCGCGGTGGGCGGCATGGACGTGGGGCAGACCATTGAGGGGCGCGAACGTTACCCCATCAACCTGCGCTATCCCCAGAGCTATCGCGATTCGGTGGCCAGCCTCGAACTGCTGCCCCTGGTCACCCCCAAGGGTGAGCGGATCGCCCTGGCGGACGTGGCCCGGGTCTACATCAGCGACGAGGCGCCCATGCTGCGCAGCGAAAACGCACGCCTCAACGGCTGGGTCTACGTGGACATCCGTGGCCGCGACATCGGCTCCTTTGTGGCAGAGGCCAAGGCCGAGGTGGACAAGCAGCTGGTGCTGCCACCGGGTTACGCCCTCACCTGGTCAGGTCAGTACGAATACATGGAGCGGGCCATGGAGCGCCTCACCTACGTGGTGCCCCTGACCCTCGCCATTATCGTGCTGCTGCTCTATCTCGCGTTTCACCGCTTCCAGGAGGTGCTGCTCATCCTCACCACCCTGCCGCTGGCGGTGGTCGGGGGGATCTGGGCCGTCTGGCTGCTCGACTTCAACCTCTCGGTGGGCGTCGGCGTCGGCTTCATCGCCCTGGCCGGGGTGGCCGTGGAGACGGGGGTGCTGATGCTGGTCTACCTCAACCACGCCTGGGACGATCTGGTGGCCAGCGGCAAACCGGACAAGGCCGGCCTGCACCAGGCGGTCATTCACGGCGCCGCCCTGCGCCTGCGCCCCAAGATGATGACGGTGGTCACCATCATCGCCGGCCTTCTGCCCATCATGTGGAGCCATGGCACCGGCTCGGAGGTGATGCAGCGAATCGCCGCCCCCATGATCGGCGGCATGGTGACGGCGCTGGTGCTGACCCTGCTGGTGCTGCCCGCCGCCTACTACCTGTGGCGCAGCCGCACCCTGAAAACCCTTGAACACACGACGTCGCAGACGGATACCCCGACTGCACCCTGATCAACCGGACAACACAAACAAGGAAACCATCATGAACTACAAGACGCTGACGCTGACCCTGCTATTGGGCCTCGCCACCCACACCGGCCTGCAGGCCGAGGAGATGATGAACCACGAAGGGCACGACATGAGCCAGATGGGGGAGATGGGCCAGATGGAGGGCATGGATGGCATGGAGGAGAAGGTGATGACCAAGGGGGTCATCAGCCGTATCGACACGCAAAACGGCAAGGTAGGCATCAAGCACGAGGCCATCGCGAACCTCAAGATGCCCCCCATGACCATGGTCTTCCAGGTGGCCGATCCCGCCCTGATGGAAGGGTTCAAGGTCGGGGATGCGGTGAGCTTCCACGCCGAAAGTCCGGCTGGAAAGCTCACGGTGACGAAGCTGCAGAAGCAGTAACCACTCACAAGGGCAGTAAAAAAACGGCGGGTTGAACCCTAATGCCAGTCAGTTAAGCCTGACTGGCATTGTTTTTACTAGGTTTTCTCGTCGCATACTTCTGTGGTTTGGCTTTGATGCACCTTGGGTAACTTCGTTCTCGGCGGGCGGGTAACTTGAACTGCTCTGCCTGTTTGTCCAACT
>NZ_JALIHH010000123.1:0-539 GCF_022869435.1 Aeromonas sp. LsrichE-8G | reverse complement strand
GACCAAATAAAATTTGGTTTTCGCCAAGAAGTTTCCAAAGCACTTGTAACAAATGTTTGAGAACTACTTTTTAAATCAGCTTTCCAGATTGTTAAAGAGCATGTTTGCAACGGCGCAAGGCCGAAGAAAACAGACATAAACACGTAATGCTTATGTCTGCATTCTTGAGCTGCGAAGAGAAGTGGCGTCCCCTAGGGGATTCGAACCCCTGTTACCGCCGTGAAAGGGCGGTGTCCTAGGCCTCTAGACGAAGGGGACCCCGAGTCTGCTTTGCAGTGCTTGCGCACTGAGACAACAGGTAGCAGTAAACTGCTATTCACATCCCGTTATCCGGCAGAAGAGGTTTTCTCTCATCCATCCCGAAGGCTGGACAACAGAAGCTGATGCATCACTGCACCAGGTCTTTGCTCTAACTACTTTGAATCAAGGCAATCTGTGTGAACACTCAACAACTTCGTCATCTTAAGGTAAGGAGGTGATCCAACCCCAGGTTCCCCTAGGGTTACCTTGTTACGACTTCACCCCAGTCATGAATCACA
>NZ_JALIHH010000122.1:0-3588 GCF_022869435.1 Aeromonas sp. LsrichE-8G | reverse complement strand
GGTCACGCTCTTACTTTGTGGGCTCTTGCGGCGGTGCGCCGTTAGAGGTGATCAAGCAATACATTCAAAACCAGCGGGGCTGACGCCCCGGCGAAATTCCCCTCCCACCTACGTCGGAGGGAGTCCCCTTTCGCATTTAAGATGGAATACCTCCGGTTAGCCATCGACGCCAACCCGTCAATCGGGGCGCTCACTTTTTAGCTTAGCCCGCCCGCGCTCGCCCGGTGTGCAGGTAGACACCTGCGCCCTTGACGGTGCCCACCCTGTAGCAGGTATGCTCGACCCCTTCGGCGCCCTGCCGTGCGGGCGCCGCTCAAACAAGGATGCCGCATGCAAACCAAGGACAAGTGTCTGGCCGCCCTGGTCATTCTCTGCTGGGGACTCAACTTCGTCGCCATCAAGTGGGGGCTGGAAGGCATCCCCCCACTGCTGCTGGGAGCACTGCGTTTCGTCGGAGTCGTCTTCCCGGCCATTCTGCTGGTCCCCAGGCCTGCCATGCCCTGGCGCTGGCTGCTGGCCTATGGCGGTGCGATCAGCCTGGGCCAGTTTGCCTTCCTGTTCTGCGCCATGAAATTCGGCATGCCCGCCGGCATGGCCTCCCTGGTGCTGCAATCCCAGGTGGTCTTCACCCTGCTGTTCGCCATGATCTGGCTCGGAGAGCGCTGGCAGCCCCACCACTGGGTGGCACTGCCGCTGGCGGGAGCAGGTCTTTATCTCATTGCCACCCATGGCGAGGGCAACCTCACCCTCATCGGGTTTGTGCTGACGCTGTGCGCAGCCGCCTGCTGGGGCCTTGGCAACGTCATCAATCGCCAGATAGGTCTGCGCTATCGCACCTCTCTGCCGAGCCTGGTCGCCTGGGGCGGGCTGGTGCCCATCCTGCCCTTCTTCGCGCTCTCCTGGCTGTTCGAGGGGCCCGAACTCATCGCAAGCAGCCTGCTCAACATCCGTTGGCAGGGCGTCTTGTGCGTGCTCTATCTCTCGTTTATCGCCACCTGGCTCGGTTATGGCCTGTGGGGGAGGCTGCTGATGCGCTATCCGGTGGCCCAGGTTGCCCCCCTCTCCCTGCTGGTGCCCTGTGTCGGCATGGTGGCCGCCGCCCTGCTGCTCGATGAACACCCCACTCCCCTGCAATGGCTGGGCTCGGGTCTGGTGTTGCTCGGCTTCGTGGTGCATCTGCTGGGGGGCAAGATGCGCTTCTTGAAGACCCAAACCGAGGATTGACCTCGCCCGGGAAACTTCCCATCATGGGTCAGGCCCTCTTGGGCCCACCCCGTTATTTCGGCAGGATGCCATCATCAGGAGAGCAAGGACATGCGTCATCCGTCACTTTCGATCATTCCCTCTTTACCAGGCATCATGCGGGTCACGGCCATGCTGCTCCCCTTCTGCTGGAGCCCGTTCGGCTGGAGTGCCACCCTGCCGGCAGATCTCAAATGGGAGAACAACGACACCGATCCCGTCTATGCAGACCCCGAGGCCAAGCGAGGCGGCACCTTCCGGGATTTCATGTCGAGCTTTCCGCTCACCTTGCGCAAATACGGACCGGATTCCAACGGCGGCTTTGCGGCCTACGTGCGCGAGACCAACCTGCCGCTCCTGAGCACCCATCCCGTGACGCGCAATCCCATCCCCATGCTGGCCAACCAGTGGGCTTTCGGCGCGGATAACAAGACGCTCTATTTTCGTATCAACCCCAAGGCCCGCTGGTCGGACGGCCAGCCCGTCACTGCGGACGACTGGGTCTTCACCCTCAAGATGATGCGCAGCAAGGAGATCAACGACCCCTGGTACAACAACTACTACAGCACCCAGATAAGCGAAGTGACCAAGTTTGACGATCACACCCTCGCCATCACCAGCGGCACCGAGAAGAGCCGGGAAGATCTGCTCGAAGCTCTCCCCTTCACCCCGGAGCCCAGCCACGCCATCAAGCTGACCGCCAACTGGGTCAAGGAGTACAACTGGAAGGTGCTGCCGGTCACAGGCCCCTACCAGATTGGCGAGCTCAAGAAGGGCAAGTCGGTTACCTTCGACCGGGTCAAGGATTGGTGGGGGAACGACGAGCGCTACTTCCAGCACCGCTTCAATCCGGATCGCATCGAGATCAAGGTGCTCAGGGATCAGAACATCGCCTGGCAGCACTTCCTGCGCGGTGAGCTCGACACCTTCCCACTCGTGATGCCCAACTGGTGGCACGACAAGAGCAAGACCGCCGAATTCGAGAAGGGTTATATCGAGCGGCTCTGGTTCTACAACCAGACGCCTCAGCCCCCCATGGGGCTCTATCTCAACACCGCCGATCCCTTGCTGAGCAATCTCGACGTCAGACTCGGCATCCAGCACGCCCTCGCCCTGGACAAGATGATCGCGACCCTGCTGCGGGGGGACTACCAGCGTCTCAACACCTATGGCTCGGGCCAGGGAGATTTCACCAATACCGACCTCAAGGCGCGCCCCTTCGATCCCGCCCTTGCTCGCGAATTCTTTGCCAAGGCGGGCTTTACCAAGACCGGACCGGATGGCATCTTGCGAAACGACAAGGACCAGCCCCTCTCCCTCAGCATCACCTACACCACGGCGGAACATGCCCAGCGTCTCACCCTGCTGCGGGAAGAGGCGAAAAAGGCGGGGCTCAACCTCGAGCTCAATCTGATGGATGCATCGGCCGGCTTCAAATCCATGCTGGAGAAAAAACACCAGAGTGCCTGGATGGCCTGGAGCGGTGGTCGCTATCCCGCCTACTGGGAACACTTCCACAGGGTCAATGCCAACAAGCCCCAGACCAACAACATCATGAACATTGATGACGATAGGATCTCGGCCCTGGTGGAGCAATACGACAAGGCGTTCGATTTCGGCAAGAAGGCCGACCTCTCCCGCCAGATCCAGCAGCGACTCTATGAGCTCGCCAGCTTCGTCCCCGCCTATCAGGTGCCCTATACCCGGGCTGGCGCCTGGCGCTGGGTACGCCTGCCCAAGGTGCCGGCAACCCCCCAGAGCGACTTGCTCTACTGGCCCCTCGACGGCTCCAACTCGGGTTACAGCTTCGGCGGCCTGCTCTGGATTGACGAAGCGGCAAAGGCGCAGACCCGGGCCGCCATCAAAGGGGGGCAGACCTTCCCGCCAGTGACCATCACGGATACCACCTACCAGCAAAAATAGGCTATGTCCCAATTACGTGTTGCATGGGGCGCCCCAGCGCCTCATGCAAGCAACGTGGTACATTCACTTCCCGCCCGTAGCGCTCCAACATCCTTCGCCAACCCAGATAATTTCTCAGATAGTGGGTCGCTACCCCATGGAACCGCTCCATCCACTCTTTCAACCGACGGTGATATCCGTTTACATGCTGGATATGGTACGCGCCAACCACACGCTCGCCTTGGCGATTGCGCACGACCTGATGGGTCACTCCCTGCGCTTTGCTGAAACTGGCATACACCCCGGCGCCGTCGCTACACAACACCGCATCTGACGAGACAAGGGGTGTCAAAACAGCTATCACCGTCTCGGCATTCATTTTCTCCAACTGAAAATCCGCATGGTGACCAGCCCGGTCCTGAACCACCATCACCGGGATGTAAT
>NZ_JALIHH010000121.1:0-8382 GCF_022869435.1 Aeromonas sp. LsrichE-8G | reverse complement strand
GCACTCACATATCGCCAATACCCGCCGCGATTACCTTCACAAGGTCACAACGACTATCAGCAAAAACCACGCGATGATCGTCATTGAGGATTTGAAGGTTGCCAGCATGTCAAAATCAGCAGCGGGCACGACCAGCCAGCCGGGGCACAACGTCCGGGCAAAATCAGGGCTGAATCGTTCGATATTAGATCAGGGCTGGTTTGAGCTGCGCCGCCAGCTCGAATATAAGCAGGCATGGCGAGGCGGTCAGGTGTTGGCGATAAACCCGGCCTACACGAGCCAGCAGTGCGCCTGTTGTGGGCATACTGCGAAGGATAACCGCCAGACGCAAAGCCAGTTTAAATGCGCTGCGTGTGGTTATGAGGCGAACGCCGATGTGAACGGCGCTCGCAATATTTTAGCGGCGGGACACGCCGTTTTAGCCTGTGGAGGCGTGGTGCAATCAGGCCGCCCGATGAAGCAGGAACCCGGTACTGCGCGAGCAGCTATCACCCAGTAATGGGAATCCCCCTCCTGTGACGCGAAGCGCTAAGGTGGGGGAGGATGTCAAGGTGAGTCTGTTGCAGTTTGAGTTCGTGACCCGGGAAAGCAGCTTTGATCTGGCGTGTCGCTTCGGAGTGGCCAGGCGCGAGGGTGGCGAGGATGCCGATGAGCTATTGGAGCAGGCCATATTGGCATTGAACGAGGCCAAGCGTGAGGGGACCATCCTGGTGTGGTATCAGAGTGCGATGAAGGCTGACCTCCACATGGCCCAGCGGCAGCTGCACCAACTGCGGGAATGGCTGGCGGGGGCCGCCCCTTCCCCCTGGAGACCCTCTGCGAGGCGATGAGAGACGAGCAGGGCGTGCCGGTGACGGCGGTCAGCCTGCGCTGGCAGGTGAGTCAGCAGCCCTGTGACGTGGGCTGGATGCAAGAGCGTGGTGTCCTTGGGCCCGTGATGGCACGATGGCTGACAGAAGAGCCATGCAGTGGCACCTTGCTGGTAAGGCTTCATCAGCCTGCCCAGCTGGCCCCTCTGCTGGCGAGCCTGCCCCCCTTGCCACAGGGGGGCTGATCCTGGCATTGCCTGTGCTGATACCGGATGCCACCCTGCTTGAGAAGATGCGCGAGTGTGGCTGCATGCTGGCGCTGAGCGAGCTTGGCAGCAGCGCCCCCGAACTGCTGCAAGCGGGCTGGCCAATTCGCTACTGGCTGCCAGCACCCTCCGGGTACGAGGCGCTGCTCCAGCCGTTGGCAACGGCGCTGGGGCTGCTGCGCCTGGCTCCCCGGGGAGAGGCGCAGCAAGAGGATGATCTCAAGCTGAGTTGAGTGGTGGCTTGTGCAGTCTCGGGGCCGATGCCAAGGAGACAATACACAGAAGGGCGGCTCATGGCCGCCCTTCTGCTGCTTGCTGACACTTAAACTGGTTTGCTGTCCGGTGAGGAAAAGGGAGCGCAGGAGTGTCTGATCACCAGGTCCGGATCCACGGTGATCATGCGGTTTGCGATGGGCTCGCCGTTGATGCGTGCCAAGAGCCGGGTGACGGCGAGACGGCCCAGCTCCTCTTTCGGTTGATTGACCGTGGTGAGCGGGGGGGACATGAACTGGGCCAGCGCCACGTTGTCATAGCCGACGATGGAGAGATCGCGGGGGATCACCAGCCCTGCCTGATGGGCGGCACTGATGACCCCCATGGCCATCATGTCGTTGCAGACAAACAGCGCGGTGGGACGCTCTGGCAGCGCCAGTAGGCGGGTCATGGCGGCGGCGCCGCTGGCGCAGTCAAAGTCTCCCTCCTGGATCCAGCCCGGATTGACGGTGAGCCCGGCCTCCTGCATCGCTTGCTCGAAACCCGCCTGGCGCTGGTTGGCCGGGGCGCGGCTGTGGGGTCCCGTGATGCAACCGATGGCAGTGTGACCCAGCCCCAGCAGATGGCGGGTTGCCAGGTAGCCGCCGCGATGGGAGTTGTCGGCGATGAGATCCACCTCGCCGTTCTCCATGCCCCAGTCCATCACCACGACCGGCAGGCTCTTGAGCCAGTCGAGCTGGTTGAACACCTCCTGCTGCCCCTCGCTGCACATGATGAGCAGGCCGTCGACCCGTTTCCTGAGCATCATCTTGAGGTAGGAGAGCGCCGTCTCGGCCTGTCCTTCGGTGTTGCCCAGCATCAGGTTGTAACCCTGCTCGAAGCAGTAGCGCTCCACCCCGCGCACCACCTCGGCGAAGAAGGGGTTGCTGGAGGTGGTGACCAGCATGCCGATGCTGTTGGTCTCCTTTACCTTGAGGCTGCGGGCCACCAGGCTTGGGGCATAGTTGAGATCGCGCATGGCGGCGAAGACCCGCTCCCGGGTCTCTTCGGCGACGAAACGGGTCTCGTTGATGACGTGGGAAACGGTGGTGGTCGACACCCCCGCCAGCGCAGCCACCTCCTTGATATTGGCCATCAGTGCCCCTGCGCAGTCTGTTCAAGGAGGAAAGCATCGACCTCCTGCTTGCTCGGGATGGAGCTCTGGGCACCAAACCGGGTGACGGAGAGTGCCGCCGCCCCGTGGGCAAAGCGTACGGCTGCGTCAAAGTCGGCGCCGGCGAGCTCGGCCGCCAGGAAGGCGCCGTTGAAGGTATCCCCGGCCGCCGTGGTATCCACCGCCTTGACCCGAAAACCCGGCATGAGCGCCTGTTTCTGCCCCTTGCTGCAATAGACCCCTTGAGACCCCAGGGTGATCATCACCTCACCGATGCCCATCTGGTGGAAGCGGGTGGCAGCCTCCCGGGCGCTCGCTTCGTCCGTCACCTTGACGCCGGTCAGCAGCTCGGCCTCGGTCTGGTTGGGGGTGATGAGGTCCACCAGCGCCAGCAGATCCCTTGAGAGCGGGCGCGCGGGGGCGGGGTTGAGCACCACCCGGGTGCCGTGGGCACGAGCCAGACGGGCCGCTTCCTGCACGCTCTCCAGCGGCACTTCCAGTTGCAGCAGCAGGGTGTGGGCGGCGGCGATCATCGCCTCGTGACCTTGCACTACGGCCGGGGTGAGGGCGCCATTGGCTTCGGCGGAGATGCCGATGCTGTTCTCCCCCTCGTCGCTCACATAGATGATGGCGATGCCGGTGGGGAGCCTGGGGTCGAGTTCGACGGCGCTGACATCGATGCCGTCGTTGGCAAACCCGGTTTTCATCTGGTGGCCGATGGCATCATCACCGATGCGGGCGATGAAGGAGACAGGGGCGCCGAGGCGGGCGGCGGCCACCGCCTGATTGGCGCCCTTGCCGCCGGGAACGACCTGATAGCTGTGGCCGGTCAGGGTTTCACCGGGGCGGGGAAAGTGGGGGACGCGCAGCACATGATCCGCATTCACGCTGCCGAGGACTACGAGACGATTCATTCCTATCACCCTTGGTTGAGTACATCCTGGTCTGGGTGGACCCAGACCAGGCGGCACTGGCGGAAAAAGAGAGGGGAGGCGAACCTCCCCCCGTCAACTTACTTGTTGACGATTTGCAGCGGTACCGGGATGGATTTTTCCACCGGTTGACCCTTGAGCACCTTGTCGGCGGTTTCCACGCCGATGGCGCCGATGAGGGCAGGCTGCTGGGCCACGGTGGCGGCCAGTTTACCCTTGGCCACGGCGGCTTTGCCATCGTCGGTGCCGTCAAAGCCCACGATCATCACCTCTTTGCCAGCGGCCTGCACGGCGCGGATGGCACCCAGCGCCATCTCGTCGTTCTGGGCGAACACTGCCTGCACGGTCGGATGGGCGGCCAGCAGGTTCTCCATGACGTTCAGACCCTTGGTGCGGTCAAAGTCGGCGGGTTGGGAGGCCAGCACCTGCAGTTTGTTGGCGGTGACCGCCAGGGCGAAGCCTTCGCCGCGATCACGGGCGGCGGAGGTACCTGCGATCCCTTCCAGCTGGATCACCTTGGCACCGCTGCCCAGCTTCTCGGCGATGAAGTCGCCAGCCAGCTTGCCACCGGCCACGTTGTCGGAGGCGATGTGGGCCTTGACGTCACCCTGGGCTGCGCCGCGGTCCAGGGTCAGCACCGGGATGTTCGCCTTGTTGGCCAGGCGAATGGCGTTGCCCACGGCTTCGGAGTCGGTCGGGTTGATCAGGATGGCGTTGACCTTGCGCACGGTGAGATCTTCCACGTTGGAGAGCTCCTTGGCCGGGTCGTTCTGGGAGTCCAGCACCACCAGCTCGTAGCCAAGCTCCTTGGCCTTGGCTTCGGCCCCCTCCTTCATGGTGACGAAGAAGGGGTTGTTGAGGGTGGAGACCACCATCGCCAGGGTGTGATCCGCGGCCTGGGCGGTGCCCAGCACGGACATGATGGCGGCAGCGAGCAGGGTATTGAGCTTTTTCATCATTTCATTCCTTGTGTGTGGCGTGGCTTGTTAACGGTTGCTTTTGTTATCGATCATCACAGCAAGCAAAATCACGCTGGCCTTGGCGATCATCTGGTAATAGGAGCTGACGTCGAGCAGGTTGAGGGCATTGTTGAGGAAGCCGATGATGAGGGCACCGATCAGGGTACCCATGATACGGCCCTTGCCCCCCATCAGGCTGGTGCCCCCCAGCACAACGGCGGCGATGGCATCCAGCTCGTACCCCATGCCGGCTGTGGGCTGGGCGGAGGAGAGGCGGGATGTGACGATGAGCCCGGCCAGTGCCGACAGCATGCCGCACAGACCATACACCGCGAGCTTGACCCGATCCACATTGATACCAGAGAGGCGGGTGGCCGATTCGTTGCCGCCGAGGGCATAGATGTGGCGGCCCAGGCGAGTGTGGTTGAGCAGGTACCAGGCCAGCAGGAAGACGATGGCCATCAGCCAGATGGGCACCGGCAGACCCAGCAGGTAGCCGGTCCCGAGCCAGGCGAAGTGATCGGCGCCGTCACTGAAGCCGGTGGAGATGGGGCGCCCCTCGGTGTAGACCATGGTGACGCCGCGCAGGGCGGTCATGGTGACCAGGGTGGCGATGAACGCCTGTACCTTGCCCTTGGCGATGATGAGGCCGCTGATGCTGCCAAGCAGGGCGCCGGCCCCCAGGGTGAGGGGGATCACCAGGCCGATGGGCAGTTCCATGGCCACCATGGTGGCGGCCAGGGCGCCGCACAGGGCCAGTACCGAGCCGACCGACAGATCGATGCCGGCGGTGAGGATGACCAGCGTCATGCCGACCGCCATGATGGCGTTGACCGATGTCTGGCGCAGGATGTTGAGCAGGTTGTCGGCGGTGAAGAAGTTGGGGCTCAGGAAAGAGACCACGCCGATCAGCACCAGCAGCGCGACCAGGGACTTGTTCTCGATCCACCAGGCCATGCTCATGACGCCGCGGCGGGAAAGGGTTTGGGTTGTCATTGTGCTGCCTCTTGCTCTGCTTGCCACTGTTTACCGACTGCCGCTGCCATCAGCTTCTCCTGATTGGCATCGCGGGTGTTGAATTCTGCGCTGATGCGCCCTTCGTGCATCACCATAATGCGATCACTCATGCCGAGCACTTCCGGCATTTCGGAGGAGACCAGGATGATGCTCATCCCCTCCTTCTTGAACTGGTTGATGAGCTGATAGATCTCCTTCTTGGCGCCGACATCGACGCCGCGGGTCGGCTCATCCAGGATCAGCACCTTGGGCCGGGTCAGCAGCCCCTTGGCGATGGCCACCTTCTGCTGGTTGCCGCCGGAGAGGAGCTTGATCAGCTGATCCTGACTCGGGGTCTTGATGTTGAACAGACGCACATAGTCTCCTACCGCCTGGCGCTCGGCCTTGCCGTCAATCTTGCCGCCACGAATGAACTCGCCGAGGGCGCACAGGCTCATGTTTTCGCGCACCGACAGCTCCAGCACCAGGCCGTCGCCCTTGCGATCCTCGGAGATATAGGCGATGCCAGCGGCCAGACCATCGGCCGGGCTTCTGGGTACCAGGGCGTGGCCATCCACCGTCATCTGGCCAGCGCTGATGGGGCTGGCACCGTAGATGAGCTTCATCAGCTCGGTGCGGCCGGAGCCCATCAGGCCGCTAAAGCCCAGAATTTCACCCTGACGCAGGGAGAAGCTCACCCCGCGCACGCCGGGGCCGGCCAAATCCTTCACCTGCAGGCTGACGGGGCCGAGTTCGCGCACCAGGCGCGGGTACTGCTCTTCCAGCCGGCGACCCACCATCATCTCGATGATCCTGTCTTCGTCGAGATCGCTCACCGCCTGCTCGCCGATCCACTTGCCGTCCCGCAGCACGGTGACCCGATCGCAGATTTCGAAGATCTCCTTCAAGCGATGGGAGATGTAGACGATGCCGCAGCCCTGCTCGCGCAGTTCGCGAATGACGGTGAAAAGCTGCTCGGTTTCGGTGTCGGTGAGGGCATCGGTGGGTTCGTCCATGATGATGACGCTGGCATCGAACGACAGCGCCTTGGCGATCTCCACCATCTGCTGTTCGCCGATGGAGAGATCCCCTAGCCGGGTATCCGGGCCGTGTTTGACGCCAAGTCGTGCCAGCAGGGTGCTGGCCCGTTCGCGCAGTTGCTTGTGGTCGATGCTGCCAAAACGGGTGCGCGGTTCGCGGCCGAGGAAGATATTGGCGGCAATCGACAATTCCGGCAGCAGGTTCAGCTCCTGGTGGATGATGCTGATCCCCTGATCCTGGGAGTCGCGGGGGCCCTTGAAGTGAACCGGCTGGCCGCGATAGCTGATGCTGCCCGAATTGGCCTGGTAGATGCCGGTCAGCACCTTCATCAGGGTCGACTTGCCAGCGCCATTTTCGCCGAGCAGGGCCATCACCTGGCCCGGATAGACCCGAAGACCCGCTTCGTCGAGGGCGCGCACACCGGGGAAGGTCTTGACGATCTCGGTCAGCTCCAGAATGGGTGAGAGGGGGGAGGTTGTGCTCATTTGCAGCTTCCTTGAAGAGGCCTTCTTTGAAGAATTCAGAACGCCACACCGGCGCAGAGGATCAGGTTGGCGTAGGGAGTCACCTCGCCGCTGCGCACGATAGCCTTGCTCTGGCAGGAGCGAGCCTTGAACGCTTCGTGCAGGCAGTACTCGATGGTGATGGGCTTGCCCTGGGCGGCTGCGTGGGCCTCCAGCTGATCCACCAGCGCCTGATGGGCGGCGGGACTGATCTGCTTGATCTCGCTTGCCATGATCACCTTCTCCACCACCAGGTCGGTGAGTAGGGCGGTCAGTACGGTTTCAAGGCTGGGGGTGCCCGCCATCAGCGCCAGATCGATGCGCTCGGGGCCTGCCGGAATGGGCAGGCCAGCGTCGCAGACGGTGATCTCGTCGGTGTGGCCCATCTGCGCGACCAGCGCGCTTAAGGGAGCATTGAGCAGCTTGCCTCGTTTCATACAGCACCTCGGCGGCATGGGACCGCATATGAATATTGAGTTGGGCAATCGGTTACGCAACCGGTTGCGTCATTAGGGCGAAAGATAGGTGTTAACCGTTAACGGGTCTAGGCAGTGATGACGAAAATGTGAAAACGATCTCAGTGACAGGGCAATTTCAGAAGAAACGGGTGCCATAAGAGCACCCCGTCTGAGAGGCGTCGCCGGATGTTGCCCGCACAAAAAGGCGTACCCGGCGCGAGGAGATCAGAGGGCGAGCGCCGCCTGCACTGCGGGGCGGGCCAGCATGCGCTGATAGTGATCCGCCACCTTGGGAAACTCGCTGATGGCAACCCCGTCGCTCTCGAGCCAGCCTGCAATCACGAAGAGGTAGATGTCGGCCAGGCTAAAGCGCTCCCCCAGTACCCAGGGGCCGGCCAGATAGTGGCGCTCAATCTGGTCAAAGCCATCGCGCATGTTCTGGGGCATCTTGGCCTGCATGGCAGCCATGGCCTGTTCATCGTCGGCCCAGCGGCCGGGACGGCGTCCATGGGCATGGGCGACATGGACGGTGGAGACGAGGAAACTGTGTACCTCCTGGATCCTGGCCAGGAGGAAGGGGTCATCCAATGGGGCCAGCCCGGCGTTAGGAAAACGCTGGGCCACGTAGAGCAGCAGAGCCGGTGTTTCGGTCAGCACGCCATGCTCCGTCACCAGTGCCGGGACTCGCCCCTTGGGATTGATGGCGAGGTAGTCGGGGCTGCGCTGTTCACCAGCGGCCAGATCCAGGCGCTTGACAAGGTGAGGGGCACCGGCCTCCACCAGAGCGATGCGTACCGCCATGGCACAGGTACCCGGGGCAAGATAGAGCGTCAGTTCGGACATGACCGTTTTCCTTGTGTGAGAGAGAAGAGCCAGTGGACATCTCGTCCGCCAGCGCGCGCCATATTAAATGCGAAAGGGGACTCCCTCCGACGTAGGTGGGAGGGGAATTTCGCCGGGGCGTCAGCCCCGCTGGTTTTGAATGTATTGCTTGATCACCTCCAACGGTGCTCCGCCGCAAGAGCCCGCAAAGTAAGAGCGTGACCAGAGTA
>NZ_JALIHH010000120.1:0-7295 GCF_022869435.1 Aeromonas sp. LsrichE-8G | reverse complement strand
TCCTGTCGTTGGTGGAGACCGGCAAGCGATTGGGCCGCTGCCCACAGGAGTGGTTGAGGGCCGTGGTCAGGGCGTGCATCGAGAAGACAGATTATCCCATCCCGGCAGAACTGATGCCGTCAACCCCGTCCTGGTGAATAGATACGACAAAACCCCCGCCAACGCACAGGAAGGTGTGTTCTGGCATCTGCTTCACAGCCTGCACCTGTGGGATGAGCAGCGCCTCCTCTGTGATGACGCGCTGCGCCTGCAACTCATGGCCTGCGCCAATTTTCTCGCCGACGAGGGCCCCTGCCCGCACCACTGCATCGGCTCACGTCCCTGAAACCTGCCGCCCGCCACTCGGCTTGCCTTGGCTACTCCTGCCGAACCTGACAAAATGACCCCCTTTTCCCAGAGGAGTCAGGCTGTTGAACAATCTCCGCCCGCCCAGTCACACACCGGGCCGCGCCACCCGCTGGCGAGATGCCCTCGCCGTCTATCTGGAAGCGCGGGTACTCATCCTGTTTGCCATGGGATTTTCCTCCGGCCTGCCCTTGCTGCTGGTCTTTGGCACCCTCTCGTTCTGGCTGCGCGAGGCGGATGTCAGCCTGACCGACATCGGCTACATGAGCTGGGTAGCGCTGGCCTACGGTTTCAAGTGGCTGTGGTCGCCCCTGGTGGATCGGCTGCCCCTGCCCCTGCTGTCACGGCTGCTTGGGCGACGACGCAGTTGGATGCTGTTCTCCCAGGTGCTGATCGCCCTCTCCCTGGTGGGGATGGCCTATTGCGATCCCAAGACCCAGCTCGCCCAGCTGGCCCTCTTCGCCCTGCTGGTTGCCTTCTCCTCTGCCACCCAGGACATCGTCATCGACGCCTATCGCATCGAATCCGCTCCCGAGCGGCTGCAGGCGGCCATGGCCGCTTCCTATATGACGGGGTATCGACTCGCCATGATCATGGCGGGAGCGGGGGCGCTGGCGCTGGCGGCCTGGCTCGGCAGCAACAGCGGCTATGACTATCGCGGCTGGCAGCTCACCTATCTGCTGATGGGAGGGCTGATGTCTCTTGGCATCCTCACCACCCTGATGAGTCACGAGCCGCAGATCGATCTCAAGAGTCAGGACGAGCAGCAGATGGCGCGCAAGGCCACCCTGCTGGCTCGAGGTTGGTCACCCACGCTGGCCGGGCTGGGGGCCTGGACCTACGAGGCCATCTGGTGTCCCTTCGCCGACTTCTTCCGCCGCTATGGCTCCTCGGCCCTGCTGATCCTCGGGCTTATCGCCTGCTATCGCATCTCGGACGTGGTGATGGGGGTGATGTCCAACAGCTTCTATGTGGATCTGCAGTTCAGCAAGACGGAAGTGGCCACCATCACCAAGGTCTATGGTGTCATCATGACGCTGGTGGGAGCCGCGCTCGGGGGCGTGCTGGTGATGCGCTTTGGCACCCTGCGCATCCTGTTCCTCGGCGCCGTGCTGACCGCCAGCACCAATCTGCTGTTCGCTCTCCTCAACGAAGTGGGCCACAACCTGGAGCTGCTGACTCTGATCATCTCGCTGGACAACCTCAGCGCCGGCATAGCGACGGCTGCGTTTGTAACCTATCTATCGAGCCTCACCAACGTCGCCTTCTCCGCCACCCAGTACGCCCTGTTCAGCTCCATCATGCTGTTGCTGCCCAAGTTGCTGGCGGGGTTTTCTGGTCGCGTGGTGGAGCAGATCGGCTACAGCCACTTCTTCATCGGCACCAGTCTGCTCGGCATTCCGGTGATGATCCTGATCATCATGGTTGCCAAACGAGGCAGCACCTTGTCACCACAAACGCACAAATAGCAAGCGTTTGCGCATTTTAGGGGGTGATTAGATTCACAAATCCTGACAAAGTTCCCTGGTGCTTGTTTATCCGCTGAATTTATTTGGCTAGAATCCCTTCCGCTCCTTGTGGGCAGGCTACGGAAAACCTCAACTAACGCACAAGAGACCAATAAAATGGCCAAATTTACCAAGACTCTGATCGCTGCCGGTCTGCTGGCTGCCTCCGCCACTCCGGCCTTTGCTGCCGATTACAGCGGCGACATCCACAAGAACGATTATAAGTGGATGCAGTTCAACGTGATGCACACCATCGACCAGAAACCTCATGGTCCGGATGGTTACAACGATACCTACTTCGAAATGGAGTTTGGAGGTCGATCCGGTATTTTTGACCTGTACGGTTACGTTGATTACTTCGATATATTCGACTCACGTCACAGCGACAAGCACAAGCAAGAAAACCTCTTCATGAAGTTTGCTCCGCGCATGTCCTTGGATGCCCTGACCGGTCAGGACCTCTCCTTTGGTCCGGTACAGGAAGTCTATGTTGCCAGCTTGTTTAACATCGGTGGTGTACAGGGGCTGAATGATGCCTTTGTTGGTATCGGTGCTGACGTGATGGTTCCGTGGTTTGGTAAAGTGGGCATGAACCTTTACAAGCGCCATGCTAACGAAACCTTCTCTGGTGAAGGCGAAGGCTGGAGTGGCCAACAGTTCTCCATGAACTGGTTCAAGCCGTTCTACACCTTCTCCAACGGCAGCTTCATCTCTTACCAAGGCTATCTGGATTACACTTGGGGCATGAAAGATACCAGCCACTCCGATGGTCTGGCGACTTTCCACGGTATCTACTGGCACTCTGACCGCTATGCCGTCGGTTACGGTCTGAAATACTTCAACGAGATCTACGGTATCGATAACTCCGATGCCTTCAAGTCTACTGGTTTCGGCCACTACTTCTCCGTGACCTACAAGTTCTAATCGAACCTGTCGTCGACGGACACAAAAAACCGGAGCCATGGCTCCGGTTTTTTTATGGCCTGATGCAGGAACAAGGGGAGAGACTCGCCCTCCCCGCCCGGATCAGTCGCGGAAGTTCTGGAACTGCATCGGCTGGCCCAGCTCGGCGCCACGCACCAGGGCCATGGTCTCCTGCAGATCGTCGCGCTTCTTGCCGGTGACCCGTACCTCGTCGCCCTGGATGGCGGCCTGCACCTTGATCTTGGAGTCCTTGATCAGCTTCACCAGCTTCTTGGCGACTTCCTTGTCGATCCCCTGCTTGAACTTCACGGTCAGGTGGAAACGCTTGCCGGAGTGAACGCTGTCACCCACGTCCATGGAGCTGTTCTCGATCTGGCGCTTGAGCAGGGCGCCGCGCAGGATCTCGACCATCTGCTTGAGCTGGAAATCCGCGTCGGCCTCCAGTTTCACCTCTTCCTTGTTCAATTCGAAGCTGGCTTCCACGCCACGAAAATCGAAACGGGTCGCCAGTTCACGATTGGCGTTATCGACGGCGTTCAACACCTCGTTCATTTTGACTTCAGAGACAATATCGAATGACGGCATAGCCGGGCTCCTCATGCTGTACTTCAGGTTGTACTGACAGGTGGGCAAATCTACCAGAAAACGGGCAAATTTGCTGATTTCGATGGGATTGCTCTGCTAGAATCCCCTGCGCACAGGAATGGTGAGACCCGTTAGAACCCGTTCAGGAGCGGTCGCGAGAGGTCCGACACTCGGTGAAGTGCAGCCCAGGAACCCGCATGTTCATGCATACATGAGGCTACCTGGCTGCGCATGAACCTTGAGCACGACCCGGCAACCAGCTCATGCACCGGTTCCAGGTATTCACCAAGCGACATCTTCCCTTATCCCGGGTTGGCGGTTGACAGGATGGCAGCCCTTCCCATGATCGAGCCTCTTCATGCCAAGCGGATTACGCGACAACAACCTGAAAACACGCCGTCACCCTGTCTCTCCCGAGTGGACCTTGCTGGGCTGCGGCGCCCTGGGCGGCGTCTTCGCCTCCCTGTTGACCCAAAGCGGCCAAGCAACCCGCCTCCTGCTGCGCGAGCGCCATCGTGCCACCTTGCACCCCGGCGTCGACTTTACCTCCCTTGAGGGGCATACCCAGCTCCTGGCCATCGAACGCGCCTTCATCGACAAGCCGGGCAGCATCAAACGCCTGCTGGTGATGACTAAGGCGGGGCAGGTGATATCGGCCCTCACTCCCCTGGTCGGGCAACTGGCGGCAGGGGTGCCCATCGTGCTGCTGCACAACGGCATGGGGATCGCCGATCAGGTGGTCGCACTCTTCCCCGACAATCCGGTGATCGCCGGCGTCACCAGCCATGGCGCCATGCAGTGCGGCCACTTCGTGTTCCGCCACACCGGCAAGGGGGAGACCTGGCTGGGCCCTGTCAACGAAGCGGCCCGTGCCCATGCCCACCTCGCCGACGAGCTGGCCAGCGCCCTGGGTCAGGCCGGTTGGGATGAGCAGATCCTGACACGCCAGTGGCAGAAACTCGCCGTCAACTGCGCCATCAATCCCCTCACCGCGCTCTACAAGCTCAAGAACGGTGAATTGGCCGGTCCGCGTTTTGCCGATGCCCTGCAGCAAATCTGCGTGGAAGTGGCTGACGTCATGCGGGCCGAAGGTCAGCCTACCGGCAGCGAAGAGCTGCTACGCCGCGTCATGATGGTGGTGGAGCTCACCGCCGACAATTACTCTTCCATGTATCAAGACATGGAACAGGGCCGCGAGACCGAGATCGAAGCCATCACCGGCTTCCTGCTGGGCAAGGCCGCCCTTCACGGTATCGCGGTGCCGGTCAATCAGGGCCTCTATCAGGCCGTCAAAGAGAAGCGCTGAGCAAAGCAAGGAGTGCAGGATGAGCGTACTGGTACTGGTGGCCCCCGGGTCGGAAGAGATAGAGACGGTTGCCATCGTCGATACCCTGGTTCGGGGTGGCATCGATGTGGTGCTGGCCTCCTGCTGCCCCACTGGAGCGCGCCAGATCCGAGCCTCTCGCGGGGTGCAACTGGTGGCGGATTGCCATCTCGACGAGCTGACCACTCGTGACTTCGATGCCATGGTCGTGCCGGGCGGTCTGCCCGGCAGCGAAGTGATCCGCGACACCCCCCTCGCCATCGACCTGCTACGGGAGCAGGCAGGCCTCGGCCGCTGGCGCGCCGCCATCTGCGCCGCACCCGCCGTGGTACTGCACCATCACGGCTTGCTGGGGGATGCGAGCACCACCTGCCACCCGGGCTTTCAGGCCCGTCTGCCCGCGACACAATTGAGCACGGCAAGGGTAGTGACCGATGAAGCCCATCGCCTGATCACCAGCCAGGGCCCGGGTACCGCCATCGAGTTCGCTCTCGAGATAATACGGGTACTGCGAGGTGACGAGGCTGCTCACGCGGTGGCCGGTCCCATGATCCTCCCCCCTTCGGTGTTGCCATAACCACATCGGGCACTCCTATGAAAGCGGCAGAGCCCCCTTGTTTGGTCTATGTTGGCTGCTCTTGTGCTAGATAAAACAATCCGGGCTTCCCCGGCCTGGCACCGGCTGTTAACATGCGCCCCTTATGCCTGTTATGTGCTCTGGGGTGGCCGTCACGCCGCCCTGACCCTGCCCTGTGCGGCCTCTGCCGCTTGACTCCGGTTATGCCGACCGGCCGGTTTACCCGACCATCAACAGCCAGTCCAATCCTGTGATCCCCGCCATTCCCCCTGATTTGCGGGCCTGTGGCCATGGATCCTCAACGAGCGAGAAAATCCCCATGCTGGAACGTGCAAGACAAGAGTGGTTCTCCAACATACGGGGCGATCTGCTGTCGGGCATCGTCGTCGCCCTGGCGCTGATCCCGGAGGCCATCGCCTTCTCCATCATTGCGGGCGTCGACCCCAAGGTCGGCCTCTATGCCTCCTTCTGCATCGCCGTGGTCATCGCCTTCGTCGGCGGTCGTCCCGGCATGATTTCCGCCGCCACCGGCGCCATGGCGCTCCTGATGGTGACCCTGGTCAAGGAACATGGCCTGCAGTATCTGCTGGCGGCCACCCTGCTCACCGGCCTCTTCCAGATAACGGCGGGCTACCTCAGGCTCGGCAGCCTGATGCGATTCGTCTCCCGCTCCGTGGTGACCGGCTTCGTCAACGCCCTGGCCATCCTTATCTTCATGGCCCAGCTGCCCGAGCTCACCAACGTCACCTGGCAGGTCTACGCCATGACCGCGGCCGGGCTTGGCATCATCTATCTGTTCCCGCTCGTTCCCGTGGTGGGCAAACTGCTCCCCTCCCCCCTGCTGTGCATCGTCATCCTGACGGCGGTGGCCATCACCCTGGGCATCGACATCCGTACCGTGGGCGACATGGGCGAGCTGCCCGATACCCTGCCGGTCTTCCTCTGGCCCGACGTCCCCCTCAATCTGGAGACCCTGGCCATCATCTTCCCCTACTCAGCGGGGCTGGCGGTGGTGGGACTGCTCGAGTCCATGATGACGGCAGCCATCGTCGACGAGATGACCGACACCCCAAGCGATCGCAACCGCGAGTGCAAGGGTCAGGGGATCGCCAACATCGGCGCCGGTCTGCTGGGAGGCATGGCGGGGTGCGCCATGATTGGCCAGTCCGTCATCAACATCAAATCCGGTGGCCGCGGCCGCCTCTCCACCTTCGTGGCGGGGACCCTGCTCATCCTGATGGTGGTCTTCATGGATGAGTGGATCCGTCAGATCCCCATGGCAGCCCTGGTGGCCGTGATGATCATGGTTTCCATCGGCACGTTTTCCTGGGAGTCGGTACGCAACCTGAAGAGCCACCCCCTCTCCACCAACCTGGTGATGGTAACCACCGTCGCCGTGGTGGTCGCGACCCACAACCTGGCACTCGGGGTATTCGTAGGGGTGCTGCTCGCCTCCCTCTTCTTCGCCCACAAGGTTGCCCGCGTCATGCTGGTCAAGAGCGACAGCGAGCGCAGCGGCGCCGTGCGTACCTATCTGGTGCGGGGCCAGATCTTCTTTGCCAGCGCCGAGCAGTTCCTGGCCGGTTTCGATTTCAGGGAGGAAGTGGAGAAGGTGGTCATCGACCTGACGCACGCCCACTTCTGGGACATCACCGCCATCACGGCCCTCGACAAGGTGGTCATCAAGTTCCGCCGTGAGGGGAAAGAGGTGGCGGTCATCGGCCTGAACGACGCCAGTGCCACCCTGGTCGATCGCTTTGCCATCCACGACAAACGCCAGGAGGGAGAGCCCCTGCTGGCCGAGCATTGATCCCGGCGCGCCCCAAGAGGGCGCTGCCTGCAAGCCATAAAAAAGCCCGTCTCTCCCCATGAGATGGGCTTATTTTGGGTTCATCGCGGCTTTCCGGGGAAGGCCGCCTTGATTTTCAGAAAAAAGTATTCTGAGTCCCTAAATCCATATGCCATACGCTTTATCACTTTGATCTTGTTGTTCACCCCTTCCAGCACACTCGTGTGCATCGGGTAGTTTGCA
>NZ_JALIHH010000119.1:0-5616 GCF_022869435.1 Aeromonas sp. LsrichE-8G | reverse complement strand
CAGTGCCATAGTCCTTGAGAAACTCAAACAGGCTGTAGCCTTTCTGGAATTGGATTTTGCTTTTGGCCATGATCTCGCACCTCGATAACTGTACGTAAGATCAGTATAGTTCGTGGTAACTGACTGCTAATCATGGGTAATCAGGAAAATGAAAAAGAACGTGCTGAGTATGGCAGTGGCTTGTGTGTTGTCCGGTGTCATGTTGACCGCTTGCGGGGGCGGTGGTGACGATAACGGTGGCGGCAGCAATGGTGGCAACAATGGCGGTGGCACCGACACCGGCAGCAAGCCTCTTCACACTGCCGTCTTCCTGGATTCCGTCGTAGGTGGCCTCGACTATCGGTGCAACGATTACACCGGTGTCACCAATGCCAAGGGTGAATTCCTGTTTGATGATGGCGACACCTGCGAATTCGCATTGGGCAACCAGCGCCTGGGGGCGGTGACCCTCAAGGCGGGCAACTCGCTGGTAACCCCTTACACCCTGGCGGGTGACGACAAGGAGAAAGCGATCCGCATTGCGGCATTGCTGCAGACGCTCGACAGCGACAGCAATCCGGAGAACGGCATCACCCTCGACAAGGCGCAGGTCGCGCAACTGGGGATCGTCGAACTGGGTAGCGATGACGCCTTCAACACCGCCCTGGTCGAGGCGCTGAAAACAGCGGGCCTCACCAAAGCCGTCGTCTCTCTGGCTGCGGCGAAAGCCCACCTCTCCGCCACCCTGGCTGGCGTCAATGGCCGCTCCGTGGCGGTCGACAAGGTGCTGAGCGATCTGCAGCAACTGACCGATCTGAAAAACCTGGACGTCGAGAGCAAGTTCAAGGAGTACAAGGAGACCCTGCAGGCCGAGACCGGTGAGAGCGGCAAGGCCGATCGCCAGATCGTGCTGGCCATGCTGACCATGCTGGAGGTGACCAACAACCCCGTAGTGGCTGAACGCCTGGGCTTCACCTCGTCCGCCATTGGCAGTGGTTACAGCACCAGCCTGGCCAAGGTGATGGATGTCATCATCCATACTCCCGGTACCGCCTCCGTGGCGCTCAAAGGTGGCAAGGGATATACCCGTGACGTGGCCAAGCTGATGGGCGCCTATGCCGACAGCCTGGAAAACGTCGCGGCTGCCCTGGCCGATATCCAGGATCCGGATTACAGCGCCACCTATGGCGATGACGATACCGTCACCCTCAACCTCGACGGTGCCAAGGCCCTGCGGCCTCGGCGATGGCGATGGCATCGGCCCTCAACATCGCCGCCTCCTACCAGTACGGTCCGGACAGCGCCTATGTCACCCAGCAGGAAGAAGTGATCTTGCCGCGTATGCACATCAAGGACACCTGGGGCATGCAGCCGACCACCACCTATGAAGAGAGCAGCAGCACCTTCGAGACCCAGTTCAGTCAGCAGGAAATCGAGCCGGATGCGCTGGTGGCGCACGCCGATTTCTTCCGTTTGACCGACGATGCCAAGGCACGGTTGGCCAAGGCCAAGTCGCAGTTGAAGGATGCGGTGAGCCTCGCTCTGACCATCGATCAGAGCAAGCTGGACGAGTCGTTGACCCAGGATGAGATCGAGGCCAATGCCGCGACCCTCAAGGAGCTGGCGAACCACTTTGCAGGCACTGTGCCCACTATCCAGTGGGAAAGCGTCGAGACCCGATACGTCAATACCGGCATGGGCTGGCAGCCTCAAGAGGTGGGGGTGAAGTACAACATCAATGTGCTGCCGTTCTTCGATGAGATGCTGGATCGCAGTGACATGACCATCAAGGTGACCGGCGGCTGTGATGGCGCCGTGGGGGCGCGGGATGCCGAGCTGTCCAAGGCCATGGGAGAGCCCATGTGTCTCATCACGAGCGACGAGTTCAAGGCACTTGCCCAAAGCGATCGCGGCACACTGAAGAACATCGGCTGGATGCAGGAAGATCAGGAGAGCCACACCGCCATCTATGCCAAGGGGGTGGGTTATGACTGGTCAACCCAGATGACACCGGTGGCCGGGTCGACCTTTGACAAGGTCTTCGTCTCCTGTACCGACCTGGATGACAACAAGGTCAGCTGTGCCGATCAGCTGTAAACCAGTGGGAGCGCTCCTGACGGGGGCGCTCCTGTTGTGGATGCCGGTGGCACAGGCTGCCGGCATGCTGACGCGCTACACCGATTATCGGGAGCGTGTCTTCGATCGTCAGGGTCAGTTGCAATATCAATTGACCACCCACGAATACTTGCAGCGGATGCCCAGCGGGCGTCCGTCATTGTCCAGTCTGTTTGCGTTGCGAGAGATGCAACGAGCATCACTGCAGCTCAAGCAGGGCACCTTGATGGTGAATGACGTCATCGTGCGCTTCGAGCATGGGCATTATCAGGACGGCATGCTGGTGATGGGGAACACGGAAGTGACCCTGCCTGAGGGCCGCATGCTGGCCGCTTCACTGCGATTTGATCCCGTCCAGCAGGTGCTGGATGCCCCCCGCGCCCGGTTGCTCAGCTTTTCCGGTGAGGTACTGGGCCAATACCGGAACTATCACCGCCCCCTTCGTTGATCCTGCCGGTTGGTCTCTGGCGGCTCAGGCCGTATAATCCCCGCCTGTATAAATAAACAGGAGTGGTGATGGACGTTTCAACCCTGCTCGACGGGCTCAACGACAAGCAAAGAGACGCGGTGGCGGCCCCCCGTTGCAACCTGCTGGTGCTGGCCGGTGCCGGTTCGGGCAAGACCCGGGTGCTGGTGCACCGTATCGCCTGGCTGATGCAGGTGGAACGCTGTTCACCCTTCTCCATCATCGCGGTCACCTTTACCAACAAGGCGGCGGCCGAGATGCGCGGCCGGGTCGAGAAGGTGTTAGGCAGCTCGCAGCGCGGCATGTGGATCGGCACCTTCCACGGCATCGCCCACCGCCTGCTGCGGGCCCACCATCTGGATGCGGGCTTGCCGCAGGATTTCCAGATCCTCGACTCCGACGATCAGTACCGCCTCATCCGCCGGGTGCTCAAGGCGCTCAACCTCGACGAGAAGCACTGGGCCCCGCGCGCCGTGATGGGCTACATCAACGGCAAGAAGGACGAGGGGCTGCGCCCCGGCGACATCGATCTCTACGGCGACCCCGTCACCCGCACCTATCAGCAGATCTACAAGACCTATCAGGAGACCTGCGATCGCTCCGGGCTGGTGGACTTCGCCGAGCTCCTGCTGCGCGCCCACGAGCTGTGGCTGGGCAAGCCCCACATCCTCGAGCACTACCGCGACCGCTTCCAGAACATCCTGGTGGACGAGTTCCAGGATACCAACGGCATCCAGTACGCCTGGCTGCGGATGCTGGCGGGCGACACCGGCAAGGTGATGATCGTCGGCGACGATGACCAGTCCATCTACGGCTGGCGCGGCGCCAAGATTGAGAACATCCAGCGTTTCCTGACCGACTATCAGGGGGCGCAGACCATCCGCCTGGAGCAGAACTACCGCTCCACCGCCAACATCCTCAAGGCCGCCAACAGCGTCATCGCCAACAATGCGGAGCGCCTTGGCAAGGAGCTGTGGACCGAAGGGGCCGAGGGCGAGCCGATTTCGCTGTACGCCGCCTTCAACGAGGTGGACGAGGCCCGCTTCGTGGTCGGCCGCCTCAAGGATTGGAAAGAGAAGGGGGGTCTGCTCGCCGACTGCGCCATCCTCTATCGTTCCAACGCCCAGTCGCGGGTGCTGGAAGAGGCGCTGATGCAGGACGCCATGCCCTATCGCATCTACGGCGGCCTGCGCTTCTTCGAGCGCCAGGAAATCAAGGACGCCATGGCCTACCTGCGCCTTATCAACAACCGGGGCGACGACGCCAGTTTCGAGCGGGTGGTCAATACGCCGACCCGCGGCATCGGCGATCGCACCCTGGAGATCTTGCGTAACAACGCCCGCGATCAGGGCCAGAACCTGTGGCAATCGGCCAAGGCACTGCTCAATGACAAGGTGCTGACCGGCCGCGCCGGCAACGCGGTGCGCGGCTTTGTGGATCTCATCGACGCGCTGGAGGAGCAGGTTTCCCTGCTGCCCCTGCACCAGCAGGCGGATATCGCCATCCAGCACTCCGGCCTCAAGGCCATGTATCTGGCGGAAAAAGGCGAGAAATCCCAGGCACGGGTAGAAAACCTGGATGAACTGGTCACCGCCTGCCGCCAGTACCAGCGCCCGGACGAGCTGGAGGACATGAGCGATCTCTCCGCCTTCCTCGCCCATGCAGCGCTGGAGTCCGGCGAGAATCAGGCCGACGAATATGCCGACGCGGTGCAACTGATGACATTGCACAGCGCCAAGGGGCTGGAATATCCCCTGGTGCTGCTGGTCGGTGTGGAAGAGGGCATGTTCCCCAGCCAGCAATCCACCGAGGAGTCGGGGCGGCTGGAGGAAGAGCGGCGCCTCTGTTACGTGGGCATGACCCGCGCCATGGAGAAGCTCTACATCTGTTATGCCGAGAGCCGCCGCATCTACGGCCGCGAGATGTTCCACAAGCCGAGCCGCTTTATCCGCGAAATGCCCGCCGAGTGTCTGGAAGAGATCCGGCTGCGCACCCAGGTGAGTAGACCCACGCAATATGGCCGCTTTAGCCAGAACGAGGTGCAGCAGAGCTTTGACGCCAGCGGCATCAAGCTCGGCCAGCGGGTGCTGCACCCGAAATTCGGGGAAGGCATAGTGCTCAACTTCGAAGGGGTCGGCCAGCAGAGCCGGGTGCAGATCCAGTTCGACGACGTCGGCGCCAAGTGGCTGGTGACGGCGTATGCGAGATTGGAGGCGCTTTAATCCCCTCACCCTGACCCTCTCCCAACGGGAGAGGGGATCATCCCCGAGATAGTCTTTGCCTCCTTTTCCCCTTGTGGGAGGGGGGCCAGTTTCCGTGGTCGTCTTTGCTCCCTTCTCCCCTTGCGGGGGGGGGGCCTGTTTCCGAGATCGTCTTTGCTCCCTTCTCCCCTTGTGGGAGAAGGGTTGGGGATGAGGGGGCGCTTGCTGATGGCACGGCTGGCGCCGTGCTGGACGCGAGGGCTGGGCCCTCGACAGGGTTTCGCCCGCCATTCGGGCTTGGGCGAGTAACTTTTCTTTGCGTGGCCAAAGAAAAGTCACCAAAAGAAAGGCCACCCCCGCCAATCCGCTGGCTTCGCCAGTGCCCTTAGTTCAGAGCCAACGTCGGACGGGCCGCCGCAGACGGCACATCCCTGTGCCGACTGCGGCTACGCCATCATCCCTGATGGCGTCCCTGACGTTTCCTCTGACCTTCGGCGGATTGGAGGGGGATCAATACCGTGCCCTCCTTGAGGCGCTGTGACTATCTTCACTTTTTGATGTGACCAACCCGGCGTTAGGGAAGGTGCGAACAAGTCCCTGATATGAGATCATGTTTGTCATCTGGAGCCATGAAAAAGGGTTCATCATGAGTCATCAGCTCACCTTCGCCGACAGTGAATTCAGCAGTAAGCGCCGTCAGACCAGAAAGGAGATTTTCTTGTCCCGCATGGAGCAGATTCTGCCATGGCAAAACATGGTGGAAGTCATCGAGCCGTTTTATCCCAAGGCTGGTAATGGCCGGCGACCTTATCCGCTGGAAACCATGCTACGCATTCACTGCATGCAGCATTGGTA
>NZ_JALIHH010000118.1:0-49742 GCF_022869435.1 Aeromonas sp. LsrichE-8G | reverse complement strand
GAGAGTAGGACACTGCCAGGCACCCAATTTTAGATTACGCATTGAGCGTGGTCTTTACCGGTTAGTGTGCTGATATGGCTCAGTCGGTAGAGCGCATCCTTGGTAAGGATGAGGTCCCCAGTTCGATTCTGGGTATCAGCACCATTAAATAAGAAAGCCTCCCAATCGGGAGGCTTTTTTGTATCTGCCTTTCAGCCATCCATCGCAAATTGCAGTCCTGCAATGTCGCACCTTCTTGTTGTTGAGATATCTTCCCTTTCTATCCCGTATGCTTTCCGGGCGCCGCTTCTCTCTTAAAGGGATCCGGGCTAAGTTGTGGATTGGCAAAGACAACTACGCTTTCGAAGGGGAAAGAACATGCTGATTAGGAATGTGCGTCTGGCGGGCAGGGAAGGGATGTGGCAAATCCTCTGTCAGGGAGGCGTGATCCGGGCCATCGAGCCCATGAGCACCCCTCTGCTCGCAGCCCATGAGCTTGATGGTGAGGAGGGTCTCGCCATCGCCCCCTTTATCGAGCCTCACATCCATCTTGATACCACCCAGACGGCCGGTGAACCGAGCTGGAACCTCTCCGGCACCCTGTTCGAGGGGATTGAACGCTGGGCGGAGCGCAAGGCACTGCTGACCCGCGAGGATGTGAAGCTGCGGGCCATCCAGACGTTGAAGTGGCAGATCGCCAACGGCATCCAATTCGTCCGCACCCATGTGGATGTCTCCGATCCCAATCTGGTCGCCCTGAAGGCGATGCTGGAGGTGCGGGAGGAGATGAAGGAGTGGGTGGAGCTGCAGATAGTGGCCTTCCCACAGGAGGGGATCCTCTCCTACCCCAACGGCAAGGCGTTACTTGAAGAGGCTCTCAAACTGGGCGCCGACGTGATAGGCGCCATCCCCCATTTCGAGTTTACCCGGGAGTACGGGGTCGAAAGTCTGCACTACGTCTTCGATCTTGCAGAGAAATATCAGGTTCTGGTGGATGTGCATTGCGACGAAATCGATGACGAACAGTCCCGTTTTATCGAGACGCTGGCAACCCTGGCCTACGAGCGCGGTATTGGCCATCGGGTGACCGCCAGCCACACCACCGCCATGCACTCCTACAACGGAGCCTATGCCTCGCGGCTGTTCCGGCTGCTCAGGATGGCGGACATCAACTTCGTCGCCAATCCGCTGGTGAACATTCACCTGCAGGGGCGCTTCGACAGCTATCCCAAGCGTCGTGGCATCACCCGGGTGAAGGAGATGCTGGAGGCGAACATCAACGTCTGTTTCGGTCATGACGACGTGTTCGATCCCTGGTATCCCATGGGCACGGCCAACATGTTGCAGGTGCTGCACATGGGGCTGCATGTCTGCCAGATCATGGGCTACGAGCAGATCAATGACAGCCTCAAGCTGATCGGCAGCCACAGCGCCCGCACCCTGAACGCGCAGGATCGCTACGGCATCGAGGTGGGCAAGCCCGCCAACCTGCTGATCCTTCCTGCAGAGAATGGTTTCGATGCGGTGCGCCGCCAGGTGCCGGTACGTTATTCCATCCGCCATGGCAGAGTCATCGCCGATACTCGCCCGGCCGAGACGACCCTCCACCTTGTGAATCCAGAACGGGTAGACTTTCGCCGCTAGGGTCTAGCAGGGTCGATTAATTGCCCGGCTGTCCCCTGCTGCCGACATTTTGCATAATGCCAACCTGACACTCTTGGAGACTGCTTGATGCAAACCTGGTTATTTGTCGCTGCCGGAGGCGCCTTCGGTGCCTGCCTGCGTTTTGGCATCGCCGAGCTGATGGCCTGGCTGCTGGGACGCCACTTTCCCTATGGCACCCTGGTGGTCAACGTGGTCGGTTCCTTCATCATGGGGATTGCCTATGCCCTGATCAGCCATGGTCACGTGGTGGAACACCCGATGAAGCCATTGCTGATGGTGGGTATCCTCGGCGCCCTGACCACCTTCTCCTCCTTTGCCCTCGATACGGTCGTGCTGGCCCAGCAAGGGGCCTATCTGAAGGCGCTGCTCAATATCGGTCTCAATCTGTTCCTCTGTCTGGCCATGGTCGTGCTGGGGATGCAGTTGGTCGCAAGCCGGGTTTGAGGTGTCCGCACGCCATCGGCTCTGGTAAACTGGCGGCCATTCTTTGCTCTATGGGTATTTGAGGGATGTCGGAACAGACTACTACTACGCATTTTGGCTATAAAACCGTGGCAGCGACCGAGAAGGAAACCCTGGTCGCCGGTGTCTTTCATTCGGTAGCGGCCAAGTATGATCTGATGAACGATCTGATGTCGTTCGGCATCCATCGCCTCTGGAAGCGCTTTACCATCGACTGCTCCGGTGTCCGCAAAGGACAGAAGGTGCTGGATCTGGCTGGCGGTACAGGGGATCTGACCGCCAAGTTCTCCCGCATCGTGGGTGAGACCGGTCAGGTGGTCCTGGCGGACATCAACGACTCCATGCTGAAAGTGGGCCGCGACAAACTGCGCAACCTGGGGGTGGCCAACAACGTCTCCTACGTACAGGCCAATGCCGAGGCGCTCCCGTTCCCTGACAACCATTTCGACGTCATCACCATCGGCTTCGGCCTGCGCAACGTCACCGACAAGGACAAGGCGCTTGCCTCCATGTTCCGGGTGCTCAAGCCGGGTGGCCGCCTGCTGGTGCTGGAGTTCTCCAAACCGGTGAGCGAAGTGATCGCCAAGCTGTATGATCTCTACTCCTTCAAATTGCTGCCGAAAATGGGCGAAATCGTCGCGAATGACAGCGAAAGTTACAAATACCTGGCGGAATCCATCCGCATGCACCCGGATCAGCAGACCCTGGCAGGCATAATGGAGAATGTCGGGTTCGAACAGGTTGAGTTCTACAACCTGACCCAGGGCGTGGTCGCCCTGCACCGCGGTTACAAGTTTTAAGGTCGCCTATGCCGATGGATGCCATGGTCACCGCGGTGATCGAAACCAGCCTCAACCAGTTGCTGGCCCTGGACAAACAGAGCCCGGAGCGGTTGCGCAAGCTGACGGGCAAGGTACTCAAACTGGAGCTGCGCGAGCTCAAGCCGCTCTGGTTTGTCTTCTCGGAGCGCCGTCTGGATGTGCTGGCCAGGTTTGAAGGGGAGGCGGATGCGGTGCTGAGTCTCTCCCTGACCGCCCTCGGCCTGCTCAAGGAGCCTTCCGCCCTGACCCGCTACATCCGCGAGGAGAAGCTGGACCTGAGCGGTGACCCCCAGCTGGTGCAGGCATTCAGCGCCCTGCTTGGCGAGCTCGATATCGACTGGGAAGAGGAGCTGTCCCGCTACACCGGCGACGTGGTGGCCCACATCCTGTGCAGTGGTGCCCGTCAGGCTCGCCGTTTTGTGGGGCGAGAGTTGTGCCGTTCCCAGCGTCAAGTGGCCGAGTATTTGACCGAGGAGGCTAGGCTTGCCCCGGGTCCGCTGGAAGTGGCGAGCTTCAATGACGATGTCGAAGAGCTGGCCCAACAGATGAAGGCGATCGAGTTGCGGCTTGCCCGCCTCGAACAGCAGGTGAGCTGATGACCCCGAAGGAGTTCAAACGCCTCTATCGCATCGTCAGCATCCTGCTGGAACAGGGCATCGACGAGCTGGTGCCCGCCCGTTATCAGCCCTGGCCTGGCCGTCTGGCCCGTCGCAGTCTGTTCTGGCTCAAGAACAAGCAACAAGGCATGAGCCGTGGCGCCCGCATTCGCCTCGCCTTCGAGGCCCTGGGCCCCATCTTCATCAAGTTCGGCCAGATGCTCTCGACCCGCCGAGACCTGCTGCCCCCCGACATTGCCGAAGAGCTGGCCCTGCTGCAGGACAGGGTGCCTCCCTTCTGTGGTCAGGCCGCCCGTCGCCAGATAGAAGAGAGCCTGGGTTGCCCCGTCGAGACCCTGTTCGATGACTTCGACGAGACGCCGCTGGCATCCGCCTCCATCGCCCAGGTGCACACCGCCCGGTTGAAGGAGAACGGCCGCGAGATCGTCATCAAGGTGATCCGTCCCGATATCGAGCCGGTCATTGAGGCCGACCTGCGCCTGATGCAGGCCCTGGCCCGTCTGGTGGCCCGTTTCGTGCCCCAGAGCGGACGACTGCGCCCCGTCGAGGTGGTGGAGGAGTATCGCAAGACCATACTCGACGAGCTCAACCTGATGCGCGAAGCGGCCAACGCCATCCAGTTGCGCCGCAACTTCACCGGCTCCGAGGCGCTCTACGTGCCCGAGGTGTTCACCGAGCACTGCCGCGAGCAGGTGCTGGTGATGGAGCGGATCTACGGCATTCCGGTCTCCGACATTGCCGCGCTGGAAGCCAACGGCACCAACATGAAGCTGCTGGCCGAGCGCGGAGTGGAAGTGTTCTTCACCCAGGTGTTCCGCGACAGCTTCTTCCACGCCGACATGCACCCGGGCAACATCTTCGTCTCTTTCGAACACCCGGAGAATCCGCTCTGGATCGGCATCGACTGCGGCATCGTCGGCACCCTCAACCGGGAAGACAAGCGCTACCTGGCGGAGAACTTCCTCGCCTTCTTCAATCGCGACTACCGCCGTGTGGCCGAGCTGCACGTGGAGTCAGGCTGGGTGCCACCCGATACCAAGGTGGACGAGTTCGAGTTCGCCATCCGCACCGTGCTGGAGCCCATCTTCGAGAAACCGCTCTCCGAGATCTCCTTCGGCCACGTGCTGCTCAATCTGTTCAACACCGCCCGTCGATTCAACATGCAGGTGCAGCCGCAGCTGGTGCTGCTGCAAAAGACCCTGCTCTATGTGGAAGGGCTGGGTCGCCAGCTCTATCCCCAGCTGGATTTGTGGCAGACCGCCAAGCCCTATCTGGAAAACTGGATGCACGAGCAGGTCGGCCCCAAGGCGGTGTGGAATGCCATCAAGGAGAAGGCGCCGTTCTGGGCGGAGAAACTGCCGGAGCTGCCGGAGCTGGTCTACGAGACCCTGCGTCAGGCCCGCCATCAGCAGCACCACTTCGACCAGATGTTTGCCGATTTCCGTCGCCACAGTCGCCGTCAGGGGCAGGCTCGCTACCTCTTAGGGGTTGGAGCCAGCCTGCTGCTCGCGGGTGTATTCTTGCTGACCCAGAAACAACACATTGAGTGGGGACAAATCAGCCTCGCCGGCGCCGGGTTATGCTGGCTGCTGGGTTGGTTGCGAACCCGTTCCCATTAAATAACCTGCGCCATCGGGCGCCTATCCGGAGAAAAAGTCATGGGTGGTATCAGTATTTGGCAGTTGTTGATCATCGCAGTCATCGTCGTGCTGTTGTTCGGCACCAAGAAATTGCGCGGTATCGGCGGCGATCTGGGCGCGGCGGTCAAGGGGTTCAAGAAGGCGCTCTCCGATGAGCCGGCCGACACCAAACCCGAGCAGAAAGATGCCGAGTTCCCGACCAAGCAGTTGAACGAGACGGCCAGCAACGCCGAAGCCGCCAAGCAGAAAGACAAAGATCAGGCCTAAGCCATGTTCGACATCGGTTTTTGGGAACTGGTCGTCATCGGCGTCGTCGCCCTGGTGGTGCTGGGTCCCGAGCGGTTGCCGGTCGCGATCCGCACCGCCAGCCACTGGATAAGGCTGATCCGCAGCACCGCCAACTCGGTCAAGGCCGAGCTGGAACAGGAGCTCAAGTTGCAGGATCTGCACAACGACCTGAAGAAGGCCGAACGGTTGCAGATGAACAACCTGAGCCCCGAGCTGCAGGAGTCCATCGAGCAGTTGAAAGCGGCCGCCCAGTCTGTGAATCGTCCCTATCAGGGGGAGAACGAGATCCGCCCGCCTCGGGAGCTCGCCCAGGCTGAGCCAGCCACTCCGGTGGCGGCCTCGGTGCCCGCGACCCCAGAGGTGCCACCGGTCAACAGCCAGCGAGAGAGCGAGCCTGTGCCCGCCAGCGAGTCCGCAGCCAAAGGGGAGGTGAAGCCATGAGTCAGGCAGAACAGCCCCTCATCAGCCATCTGGTGGAGCTGAGAACCCGTCTGCTGCGCGCGATCTCCGCCATCCTGCTGGTGTTCATCGCGCTCATCTACTTCTCCAACAACATCTACGACTTCGTGGCCCAGCCGCTACTCAGCCAGTTGCCGGCAGGCACCAGCATGATAGCGACGGATGTGGCGACGCCCTTCATCACGCCCATCAAGCTGACCCTGGTGGTCTCCTTCTTCGTGGCGATCCCCTATCTGCTCTATCAGGCCTGGGCCTTCATCGCACCCGGTCTGTACCAGCACGAACGGCGGCTGATCCTGCCTCTGGTGGCCTCCAGCGCCGTGCTGTTCTACGCGGGGATGGCGTTCGCCTACTACGTGGTGTTCCCCCTGGTGTTCGGCTTCTTCACCAGTACCGCCCCCGCCGGGGTGACGGTGGCGACCGACATCGCCAGCTACCTGGACTTCGTGCTGACCCTGTTCTTCGCGTTCGGGGTGGCGTTCGAGATCCCGGTGGCCACTATACTGCTCTGCTGGACCGGGGTGACCACCCCCAGGAGCCTGAAGGAGAAGCGCCCTTACGTCATCGTCGGGGTCTTCGTGGTCGGTATGTTGCTGACGCCGCCCGATGTCTTTTCCCAGACTCTGCTCGCGATCCCCATGTGGGGCCTGTGGGAGATAGGTCTGTTCTTCGCCCGCTTCTACGTGAAGAAAGAGGACGAGGAGCAGCAACAAACGGAAGAGGGGAGCTGAGGCTCCCTTCCTCTTTTCATGCATCCGTTCGAGGCGTATGGTAAGGCCCCATCGAGTAGATGGTTTTCAAATGCCTGATATGCACCTCGTTTGTCCGGAACCCCTGACTCCATGATCGACATCGGTTTGAACCTGACCAGCAGCCAGTTCGCAGGCGAACAGGCCGACCTGGTGGAACGCGCGCGCGCCGCCGGGGTGGAAGCCCTGATCCTGACCGGCACCGATCTGGCCGGCAGCCGCGAGAGCGCCGCATTGGCCGCCCGCTGGCCCGGTTACTGCTTCTCCACCGCCGGGGTGCATCCCCATGATGCCAAAAGCGTCAATGAGACGACCCTGCCCGCCCTGCGGGAACTGGCGGCCCTGCCCCAGGTGGTGGCTATCGGCGAGTGCGGTCTCGACTACAACCGGGACTTCTCCCCCCGCCCGGTGCAGGATGCGGTGTTTGACGCCCAGCTGGCGCTCGCCGCCGAGCTCGGGATGCCGGTGTTTCTGCACTGCCGCGATGCCCATGACAAATTCGTCGAGATCCTGCGCCCCTGGTTGCCCCGCCTGCCGGGGGCCGTGCTGCACTGCTTCACCGGCTCCGACGCCGAGCTGGACGAGTGCCTGGCGCTGGGGCTGCATATCGGGGTGACCGGCTGGCTCTGTGACGAGCGCCGTGGCCAGCTGCTGCGCGAGCAGGTGGCCCGCATTCCGGCGGGTCGCCTGATGATAGAGACGGACGCCCCCTACCTGGTGCCGCGGGATCTGAAACCCAGGCCCAAACGCAACGAACCCGCTTTTTTGCCGCACATCGCCCAGGTGGTGGCGACCTGCCGTGGTGAAGCGCCCGAGGCCTTGCTGGCCCATACCCGGGCCACCTCCGCCGCATTCTTCCAACTTCCGCTTTTGGAGTGATTCATGGCCACAACTCTTCCGGGGGCCTTCCCGGGCCGTCGCCTGCGCCGGGTGCGCAAACATGACTTCAGCCGCCGCCTGGTGCGCGAGAACGTACTGACCGTCGACGATCTCATCTATCCCGTGTTCGTGCTGGAGGGGGAGGGTCAGCGAGAGGCCGTTGCCTCCATGCCGGGGGTGGACAGGCTCTCCATCGATCTGCTGCTCGAAGAGGCCGCCGAACTGGTGGCCCTGGGTGTGCCGGCGGTGGCCCTGTTCCCGGTGACGCCGCTGGAGAGAAAGAGTCTGATGGCGGAAGAGGCTTACAACCCGGATGCCCTGGCCCAGCGGGCGACCCGTGCCCTCAAGGCTCGCTTCCCGGAGCTCGGGGTCATCACCGATGTGGCGCTCGACCCCTTCACCACCCATGGCCAGGACGGCATCATCGATGACGAAGGCTATGTGCAGAACGACATCACCACCGAGATCCTGGTGAAGCAGGCGCTCTCCCATGCCGCCGCCGGGGCCGACATGGTGGCACCGTCCGACATGATGGACGGCCGCATCGGTGCCATCCGCGCGGCGCTGGAGGAGAATGGCTTCGTCAACGTGCAGATCATGGCCTACTCCGCCAAGTACGCCTCCCACTACTACGGCCCGTTCCGCGATGCGGTGGGCTCCGCCGCCAACCTCGGCAAGAGCAACAAGGCCACCTACCAGATGGACCCGGCCAACGGCAACGAAGCCCTGCACGAGGTGGCCCTCGACATCGCCGAAGGGGCAGACAGCGTCATGGTCAAGCCGGGCATGCCCTACCTGGACATCATCCGTCGGGTGAAGGATCAGTTCGGCGTGCCGACCTTCGCCTATCAGGTGAGCGGCGAGTACGCCATGCACATGGCGGCGATCCAGAATGGCTGGCTCAAGGAGAAAGAGTGCGTGATGGAATCCCTGCTCTGCTTCAAGCGGGCCGGGGCCGATGGCATCCTCACCTACTTCGCCAAGCGGGTCGCCCAGTGGTTGAAAGAGGACGCCCGACGCTGAGGCGGGGAGTGTCCATGCCCTCACAATGCCGGCCCTCGGGCCGGCATTGTCGTCTCTGGCAGATGAAATGCTGGTTTTATGAACAAAATGCCTGAAAAAGTGGGCAACAAGCCCGTCTCTTGGCGGCAAAGGCTTGATAAATGGGGTTTCTGCCTACATCTTAGATGGTCCAAGCAGGCTTCTGGACGGCAGGGGCTGCAGAGCATTTAGAGGTACCGCAGATGACTAACCCTTTGCTGACAATGGACTCGCTGCCTCCCTTCAGCCAGATCCAGCCCGATCAGGTGCAACCTGCCGTGACGCAGGCCATCGCCGATTGCAAACAGAAGATTGAGGATGTGCTGGCCCAGAAGGAGCCTCACACCTGGGACAGCCTGATCGCCCCGCTGGAAGAGGTCAACGACCGCCTCTCCCGGATCTGGTCCCCCATCAGCCACCTCAACGCCGTGCAGAACAGCGAGGCGCTGCGGGCGGCTCACGATGCCTGCCTGCCGCTGCTGTCCGAATTCCAGACCTATGTCGGTCAGCATGAAGGGCTCTATCAAGCCTATCTGGCCCTCTCCGAGAGCGATGATTTCCCCCGGCTGGATGATGCCCAGCGCAAGGAGATCCTGAACACCCTGCGCGATTTTCGCCTCTCCGGCATCGGTCTGCCTGCCGAGGCGCAGCAGCGTTACGGCGAGATCCAGGCCCGCCTCTCGGAGCTCGCCTCCCGTTTCAGCAACAACGTGCTGGACGCGACCCAGGGCTGGCACAAGCTGGTGACCGACGAGGCCGAGCTGGCTGGTCTGCCCGCGAGCGCCCAGGCTGCCGCGCGCCAGATGGCCGAACTCAAGGGCAAGGAGGGGTGGCTGTTCACCCTGGACATCCCCTCCTACCTGCCGGTGATGATGTATGCCGACAGCCGCGCCCTGCGTGCCGAGCTGTATGAGGCCTTCACCACCCGCGCCTCCGACCAGGGCCCCAACGCCGGCAAGTGGGACAACTCCGCCATCATGACCGAGTTGCTCACCCTGCGCCGGGAGCTGGCCCGACTGCTGGGCTTTGCCAACTATGCCGAACTCTCCCTCGCGACCAAGATGGCGGACAAGCCGGAGCAGGTGGTGGACTTCCTCACCGACCTGGCTGCCAAGTCCCTGCCCCAAGGCAAGGCGGAGCTGGAGGAGATCCGCGCCTTTGCCGCCGAGCAGCACGGTCAGGACGAACTGGCGGCCTGGGATCTTGCCTATTACGCAGAAAAGCTCAAACAGCACAAGTTTTCGGTCTCTGATGAGCAGTTGCGTCCCTACTTCCCCGCCGGTCGGGTCGTGAAGGGGCTGTTCGAGGTGGTCAAGCGGGTGTTCGGCATGAAGGTGCGCGAGCGTCTCGGCATCGACACCTGGCACCCGGACGTGCGCTTCTACGACATCTTTGACGCCGATGACGAGCTGCGCGGCAGCTTCTACCTGGATCTCTACGCCCGCGAGCACAAGCAGGGCGGCGCCTGGATGGATGTCTGCCTGGGTCGCCGCTACCGTCAGGACGGCTCCCTGCAAAAGCCGGTGGCCTACCTGACCTGCAACTTCAACGGCCCGGTGGACGGCAAGCCGGCCCTGTTCACCCACAACGAAGTGGTCACCCTGTTCCACGAGTTCGGCCACGGCATTCACCACATGCTGACCCGCATCGATGTGGCCGGCGTGGCCGGCATCAACGGCGTGGCCTGGGATGCGGTGGAGCTGCCGAGCCAGTTCCTCGAGAACTGGTGCTGGGAATCCGAGGCGCTGGCCTTCATCTCCGGCCATTACGAGACCGGGGAGCCGCTGCCCGCCGATCTGCTGGAGAAGATGCTGACCGCCCGCAACTTCCAGGCGGCGATGCAGATGCTGCGCCAGCTGGAGTTCGCCCTGTTCGACTTCCGTCTGCACCAGACCTTTGACCCGACCAGAGCGGATCAGATCCCTGCGCTGCTGGCTGAGGTGCGCAGCCAGGTCGCCGTGATGACGCCTCCGGCGTTCAACCGCTTCCAGCACAGCTTCTCCCACATCTTCGCGGGCGGCTACGCGGCGGGCTACTACAGCTACAAGTGGGCCGAGGTACTCTCTGCCGACGCCTTCTCCCGCTTCGAGGAGGAGGGGATCTTCAACCCGGCCACGGGCCACTCCTTCCTGAAGAACATTCTGGAAAAGGGCGGCTCCAGGGAGCCGATGGAGCTGTTCCGTGCCTTCCGTGGCCGGGAGCCCCAGGTGGATGCGCTGCTGCGTCACAGTGGTATCGCCGCGTGAGGTCCCGCCGCCACAGTGAGCCTCGATTGGATGAGCTGCCGCGCCACTGCGGGAGCTTCAAGCAGGTACACATTTGCGGCATAGTGGGATCGAAACGTGATTTTTGATAGAAAAAGGGACCTTTTGGTCCCTTTTTCCAAGCCTTTTTAATATCTTGCGGAGTGCATGTTTGCACTGTCCCCGCCTCTTCAGTAGAGTCGGGTTCTACCTTCCAGGGAGAGAAAGAACCTTGCCATGAGGCGAGCACTCGAGTCTGTCTATCAAATCATCTCCAGCCTGTCTCATTCGAGTGGTCAGGGATATTTTGATGCCTTTGTGAGTGAAATCGCCAACGCGGTGGGGGCTGACTTCGTCCTGGTGTCCGGCAAGGATCAAGCGGGTCTGTTCTTTACCGTGCATGCCGCCTATCCCGTCTCCCTCGACATCAACTCCTACAGCTTCCCCCTCGCCGACACTCCGGGCGAGATCGCCATGCAACAGGGTGAAGCCTGGTTCAGTGATCGCACCCGCCAGCTGTTCCCCCACGCTGCCGTGCTGGAGCGCTGCGAGGTGAGAGCCTATGCCGGCGTCGCGCTCAAGAACGCCGAGGGAGAGACCATCGGCCTGTGCAGCGTCATGTTCAAGCGGGCCATGCCGAGAATGGAGAAGATAGTGGGCCTGCTGCGTCTGCTGGCCCCGCTCGCCGGTCGTGAGCTGGCGCTGATGTATCAGCAGCGCCAGAGCCAGGAGCAGCCGGCGCAACCGGAACATCACCACTTCCTGGACACCATGATGTCCCATGCGCCCGTGGGCATCGGCAAGGTGGATCTGGGCGGCAAGATCCTCTGGGCGAACCCAGCCATCGAGAAGATGCTCGGCTACAGCCAGGAGGAGCTGCAACAGCTCACCGTCGCCGAAATCAACCATCCGGACGACTGGCAGACCAGCATTGCGCTCTACGACGCCCTCAAGCGGGGAGAGCGTCCCGCGTTTACCCAGGAGAAGCGTTATCTCCATCGGGATGGGACCGTCCTGTGGGGACGGGTGACGGTGACCCTGATCCGCAACGAGCAGATGCACCCCGACTATCTCATGGTGGTGCTGGAGAACATCGATCCCATCAGGCGCCATGCGGAGCAGCTCAAGCTCTCCCACCGGGTCTATGACAACCTCTCCGAAGCCATTCTGGTGTGCGATGCCGACAGTCGCATCATCTCGGTCAATCCGGCCTTCGAGAAGATCACCGGTTACAGCGAGGAGGAGGCGTGTGGCCAGCGGCCCAGCATGCTCAAGTCCGGACTGCACGATCAGACCTTCTATGCGGACATGTACCACGCCCTGGAGCGGGTGGGGATCTGGCGTGGGGAGGTGTGGAACAAGCGCAAGAACGGCAAGCTTTATCCCCAGCAGCTGATGATCAGCGCCGTGCGGGAAGGGGGCAAGATCAGTCAGTACATCGCCATCTTCAGCGATCTTTCCCAGACCAAGCTGGCGGAGCAGAAGATCGCCGCCCAGGCCAACTACGACAACCTCACCGGCCTGCCCAACCGCTGGCTGTTCGGTCGCTGTCTGGCCCGCTTCTGCGAGCGGGGGGAGCGCTTCGCCCTCATGGTGCTCGACCTCAACAACTTCAAGGCGGTCAACAACAGCATGGATCACCATGTGGGCGACGCCCTGCTGCGGGAAGTATCGGATCGGCTGGTGAGCCGGGTGCGCACCGAGGACCTGGTGGCCCGCATCGGCGGTGACGAGTTTGCCTTCCTGGTGCCCGGTATCGTCAACCGCCGTCAGGCCGAGGTATTTGCCAAGCAGGTGATCGGCGGCTTTGCCCGTCCCTTCATGCTGGCCAACCAGCACCTCTATGTGACCGCCACCCTGGGGATCACCCTCTGTCCCAATGACGGCGGCGACAGCGACGAGCTCTTGCGCAATGCCGAGCAGGCCCTGTTCGTCGCCAAGCGCCAGGGACGCCCCCTCGGCACCTACAACGCCTCCATGCGGGAAGAGGTGAGCCAGCGCCACCAGATGCAGCACGATCTGGCGGAGGCCATCAAGCTGGGCCAGCTGACCATGGCCTACCAGCCCATCTGGGACAACCGCAGCGGCCGGGTCGCCAAGCTGGAGGCCCTGGTGCGCTGGTATCACCCCCACTGGGGTCAGGTCTCACCGGCGGATTTCATCCCGCTGGCGGAAGAGGCGGGGCTCATCCAGGGGCTGGGTGCCCTGGTGCTGTGGCAGTCTTGCCGGGATCTGGCCAGATTGCAGCAGTCCGGCTTCCCGGATCTGCAGATGTCCATCAACCGCTCCACCCTGGAGTTCCAGACTATAGACCCGGAGGCCAACGAGTGGCTCAGGGTGATCCGCCACTTCGAGCTGGATCCGGCGGACATCATCATCGAGATCACCGAATCTCTGCTGATGGAGACCAGCGATCAGCACAGGGTGCGGATCGATGCTCTGCGCGAGGCGGGCTGCAAGCTGGCCATCGACGACTTCGGCACCGGCTACTCGGCACTGAACTACCTGCGTACCTTCCCGGTGGATTTGGTGAAGATCGATCGCTCCTTCGTGCGCCATATTCCCTTCAACGAGCAGGACCGCCTGCTGCTCGACGGCATCATCAACATCGTGCACAACCTCGGCATGCAGGTGGTGATCGAAGGGGTGGAGACCCGGGAGCAGCTCAACTTCCTCTGCCAGAAGGGGTGCGCCTTCACCCAGGGGTATCTGCTCAGCCGCCCGCTGCCCTTCGACGATCTGACCGAGTACCTGAGTCTCAACCGTCAGGGCATGAACCTGGCGAATCTGACCACGGTGAGCTGACCCCCCGCTTCTGCTATCATGCCGGCTTCTGCGCCGTGATGAGTCCATGTTATGCCCCATATTCAGGTTTTCAGTGAAGTGCCCGCCCGCGATGGCGAGCTCGACGCCCTGCGCCAGCGCCTTGCCGACGTGGCGTTTCCCGCTCCCTTCGCCCTGGTGCTGACCGAATCGCGGTTGGAGCTGCGCAAGCTGGACGAACCCAAGCTGGGGGCCGTCTATGTGGACTTCGTGGAAGGGGCGGTGGCCCATAGGCGCAAGTTCGGTGGCGGGCGCGGCCAGTCCATCGCCAAGGCGGTGGGATTGAAGTCGGGAGCCATGCCGACCGTGGTGGATGCCACCGCCGGGCTCGGGCGCGATGCCTTCGTGCTCGCCTCCCTCGGCTGCAAGGTGACCCTGATCGAGCGCAGCCCCGTGGTGGCGGCCCTGCTCCAGGACGGTCTGACCCGGGCGGGGCAGGATCCCGAGATAGGCCTCTGGGTGCGCGAGCGGATGCAACTGCTGCAAGGCCCGGCGGTGGAGACCCTGCTGGCGCTGACCGAGCGGCCGGAGGTCATCTACCTGGATCCCATGTTCCCCCACAAGCAGAAGTCGGCGCTGGTGAAAAAAGAGATGCGGGTGTTCCAGTCCCTGGTGGGGGCGGATCTCGACGCGGATGCCCTGCTGCCGGCGGCGCTCAGGATGGCTGACAAGCGGGTGGTGGTGAAGCGGCCCGACTATGCGGGCTGGCTCAACGAGCACAAGCCCAGCATGGCCATCGAGACAAAGAGCAACCGCTTCGACGTCTATGTGATGGCGGCGCTGGCGAGTTGAGTGGCGACTGGCAGGGAGTTTGAGCGTCAAACGAAGAGGGCCAACCTGATCAGGTTGGCCCTCTTGCTATTCATTGGCTGCGGGGTGGGGCGAAGTGGATCCGCTTTTCTTCCCCTTGCCAGACGAGTTCCAGGGTCGCCAGGTCCGCCAGGCTGAGGCGCTCAGCGCGCTCCAGCAGCAGATATTCTACTCCGTCGCTGGCTTCTATGGTACGGATCCTGTCCGCCCAGGTTCGTCCATCCCGGTCGGTGATCGTGACGGGCAGTTGCCAGCTGGCGGCGATCTCCAGCCAGTCGTACAGGTCACAGCTGACGGGTTGGTAATCGGCCATGGGGTGTGTGCCTCAGGCTTCCAGCAGCCGGGTGGACCAGCCCATATTCTGCTGGCGTTCCACCTCGAGGCGCAGCTCGCTGGCGCGCAGGTAGTGCTCGTCCAGCCACCCCTTGGGCAGGGTCAGGGTCAGGGCATCTTCATCGGCTTGCAGCATGAACCTGGGCACAGTGCCCTGGGTCCGGCGCATGCAGAGGATGAGGGAGATGCGCAGGATGCGGGCCAGCCGGATCGCCTGGCGACCGGTGACGGCGCCCTGTTTCTCCAGCGGCTCCAGCTTGAATTCATCCCGCTGGTTGAACAGCAGGGCCGACAGCAGCTTCTTCTGCGCGGGGGTGAAGCCCGGCATGTCGATGTTGTCGATGATGTAGGCGGCGTGCTGCGGCGCCTTCTTGTACTCGATGCACAGACCGATTTCGTGCAGCAGGGCCGCGTAGCGCAGGATCGGGCGGCCGTAGCGCTTGGAGAGGCGCCAGGCCGGCTGCAGCTGGGTGAACGCCTCGATGGCGGTGTCGCGGACCCGCTCGGCGTGCTCCTTGTCGAGCTGGTAGCGGCTGATCAGGCTGTCGGCGGTGCGATCCCGGGCATCACAGTCGTGATTGTTGCCGAGCAGGCCGTAGATGAGCCCTTCACGCAGGGCACCGCCCGCCAGGGTCATGCTCTCGATGTCGAGGGTTTCGAAGATGGCGATCAAGATGGCGAGGCCGGAGGGGAACACGGTCAGCCGTTCGGCCGCCAGCCCTTCGAGCTGCAACTGATCGAGTCTGCCGCAGGCGATGGCCTGACCCATCAGCTCTTGCAACTTGGGTAGGGTGACCCGCTCGCTCTTGCCCTGGGCCAGCATGATCTCCTGCAGCGCCTGGACGGTGCCGGAGGCGCCGACGCAGGTGCGCCAGCCGAGGACACGGTAGTCCGCAGCCACTTTCTCCAGTACCGCCTTGGCGGCGGCAATGGCCTGGTTGAAGCGCGCCTCGGAGAGCTCGCCATCACCGAAGTGGTTGTTGAGCCAGGTGACGCAGCCCATGTGCAGGCTGTTGAGCAGCTTGGCTTCGCTCTGCTCGCCGATCACCAGCTCGGTGCTGGCGCCGCCGATGTCGATCACCAGCCGATTGCCTTCCCCGGCCGAGGTCCAGGAGACCCCCTCATAGATGGTCTTGGCTTCTTCCTCGCCCGAGATGATCTCGATGCTGTGGTTGAGCACCCGTTCCGCTTCGCTGATGAATTCGTCGACGTTGGTGGCCAGGCGCAGGGTGGCGGTGCCCACTACCCGGATGTTGTCGGACGGGATGTCCTGCAACTGCTCGGAGAAGAGGCGCAGACAATCCCAGCCCCGCTCCATGGCGGCACGGTTGAGGCGAAAATCGGCATCGAGGCCGGCGGCGAGGCGTACCTTGCGCTTGACCTTGGTGACGGTGCGCAGGGCACCGGCGACCTCGCGCACCACCAGCATGTGAAAGCTGTTGGAGCCGAGGTCGATGGCGGCATAGAGAGGCGAGTTGTGCAACTTGGCCGATCCCTCAGTTCTTGCGGGGGGGGCGACGACGGTTGTTGCTGTTGCCACCGCCCTGGCGATCCCGCATGTTGCGGTTCACCGGCTGGCGGTTGCGGAACACCCGTTTCGGCGCGGTGACGTCATCCAGCAGCGCCTCGCGGTCATACTTGCTGACCGGGATGGGGTGGTGGATGTACTCCTCGATGGCCGGCAGGTTGAAGGCATAGTCTTCACAGGCCAGGCTGATGGAGTGACCGCTTTTGCCTGCGCGGCCGGTACGACCGATGCGGTGGACATAGTCTTCGGCATCGTCGGGCAGGTCGTAGTTGAAGACGTGGGTCACGTCGGGGATGTGCAGACCACGGGCAGCCACGTCGGTGGCGACCAGGATATCCAGGGTGCCCTTGGTGAACTCTTCCAGGATCTTCATCCGCTTCTTCTGCGGCACGTCGCCGGTCAGCAGGCCGACGCGGTGGCCGTCGTTCTCCAGCCAGGCGTGAACGTCTTCACAGACGTGCTTGGTGTTGGCGAAGACGATGGCTTTCTCGGGCCACTCCTCTTCCATCAGGGAGAGCAGCAGCAACATCTTGTCTTCGTTGGAGGGGTAGAAGAGCTCCTCCTTGATCCGCACGCCGGTCATCTGTTCCGGTTCGACCTGCACATGTTCCGGGTGGTTCATGTGTTCATAGGCCAGCTCCTGCACCCGCAGGGAGAGGGTGGCGGAGAACAGCATGCTCAGACGCTCGGTGGCGGGGGGCATGCGGCGGAACAGGAAACGGATGTCCTTGATGAAGCCCAGATCGAACATGCGATCCGCTTCGTCCAGTACCACGACCTGGATGTTGCCGAGATCGATGACCTTGGACTTGAAGTAGTCGATGATGCGACCCGTGGTGCCGATAAGGATGTCGACGCCCTGTTCCAGCACGGCCAGCTGCTTGTCGTAGCCTTCGCCACCATAGGCGAGACCGAGCTTGAGCCCGGTGGAGGCTGACATGCTCTCTGCATCGTTATAGATCTGGACGGCCAGCTCCCGGGTCGGGGCCATGATGATGGCGCGGGGCTGGTTGATGAGGCGCGGCCTGGTCAGCGGATGGGTCAGCAAATAGTTGAATGTCGCCGCCAGGAAAGCCAGGGTTTTGCCGGTCCCCGTCTGGGCCTGACCGGCGAGGTCATGACCTTCAACCAGCAGGGGCAGGGACAGTGCCTGGATGGGCGTACAATAGTGAAATCCCTTTGATTCCAGACCAGCCAGAACTTCGGGTTCGAGGCCCATTTGGGCGAATTTTTCGGTCGTTAGATGTGTTTTGCTCATGGCGGTAGGTTATCAGGTTAGGCTTGCAATAATAAACAGGATCATTTCAAATAGGGCAACTATTGCCTTTGTTGAACCATCAATAAAGCCTTAATTACTGACTGGAGTTGGAGATGAGTGACAAGATTGTTCAGCTGAGCGATGCCAGCTTCGAGGCCGATGTAATCAACGCCGACAGCCCTGTTCTGGTCGATTTCTGGGCCGAATGGTGTGGACCGTGCAAGATGATTGCCCCGATCCTGAACGAAGTTGCTCAGGAATATGAAGGTCGCGTGACCGTGGCGAAATTGAACATCGATCATAACGCCGACACTCCGCCCAAGTACGGCATTCGTGGTATCCCGACCCTGCTGCTGTTCAAGAATGGTGAAGTGGCAGCGACCAAGGTCGGCGCCCTGTCCAAGACCCAACTGAAAGAGTTCCTGGACGGCAACCTGTAATAATCAAGAAGGAGCGCATTGCAATAATGCGCTCCTTGTGTTTTATCACCTAGACGCTCACCCTGATTGGTGCTAGTTTATCGCTCGTTTGCTAACCTTTTTGCCTGACTCTTTGCTTAACTACCAGCCTGGCAAGTCAAATCCGATCAGCATCAATCCAGCAGACTGTCTCCTCATTTCAATCCTTGCTTACAGACTTTCACCACTATGAATCTGACTGAACTTAAGAACACTCCTGTGTCCGAGCTGGTCCAGCTTGGCGAATCCATGGGGTTGGAAAATCTGGCTCGGGCGCACAAGAAAGACATTATCTTTGCAATCCTCAAGGCGCACGCCAAGGGCGGCGAGGATATCTTTGGCGACGGTGTGCTGGAAATCCTGACCGACGGTTTCGGTTTCCTGCGCAGTGCAGACGGCTCTTATCTCGCTGGTCCGGATGACATCTATGTCTCCCCGAGCCAGATCCGCCGCTTCAACCTGCGTACCGGCGATACCATCTCCGGCAAGATCCGGCCGCCGAAAGAGGGCGAGCGCTATTTCGCCCTGCTCAAGGTCAACGACGTCAACTACGACCGTCCGGAAAACTCCCGCAACAAGATCCTGTTTGAAAACCTCACTCCCCTGCACGCCAACGAGCGTCTGCGCATGGAGCGTGGCAACGGTTCCACCGAAGACATCACCGCCCGCGTACTGGATCTGGCATCCCCGATCGGCAAGGGCCAGCGCGGTCTCATCGTTGCACCGCCCAAGGCCGGTAAGACCATGCTGCTGCAGAACATCGCCCAGAGCATCGCCTACAACCACCCGGATTGTGAGCTGATCGTGCTGCTGATTGACGAACGTCCGGAAGAAGTGACCGAGATGCAGCGGATGGTGAAGGGCGAAGTGATCGCCTCCACCTTCGACGAGCCGGCCTCCCGTCACGTCCAGGTCGCCGAAATGGTGATCGAGAAGGCCAAGCGTCTGGTCGAGCACAAGAAGGATGTGGTGATCCTGCTGGACTCCATCACCCGTCTGGCCCGCGCCTACAACACCGTCATCCCGTCTTCCGGCAAGGTGCTGACCGGTGGTGTGGACGCCAACGCCCTGCACCGTCCGAAGCGTTTCTTCGGTGCGGCGCGCAACGTCGAAGAGGGCGGCAGTCTGACCATCATCGCCACCGCGCTGATCGATACTGGCTCCAAGATGGATGAAGTCATCTACGAAGAGTTCAAGGGTACCGGCAACATGGAACTGCACCTCTCGCGCAAGATTGCCGAGAAGCGCGTCTACCCGGCCATCGACATCACTCGCTCCGGCACCCGCAAGGAAGAGCTGCTGACCGCACCGGACGAGCTGCAGAAGATGTGGATCCTGCGCAAGATCATTCACCCCATGGGCGAGATCGACAGCATCGAGTTCCTCATCGACAAGCTGGCTGCGACCAAGACCAACGACGAGTTCTTCGACTCCATGAAGCGTCAACAGAAGTAACAGCCTCTTCAATGACAAAACCGCGGCCCAGGTCGCGGTTTTTGTTTATCTATTTCACGGCTGGCTTAGTAGTATGAAGCCTCGATGTCACAAGGAAAGGGACGTCATGAAGCTGGTGTTGTTCATATGGATGGGTTGGTTGTGGCTGGCGGCCCCGGTGCATGCCGATTCCCCGCCGCAATTGCAGGCTCCCCTGGTGGCGGACGAGGGACTGGAGGGGCATCGGGCGTACCTGGACGGCCGCATGGCGCTCGGGCAGTTTGATGCCATGGACGCGTTGCTCGAGACCCTGTCGGTGGGGCAGCGGGAGTTCCTGTTGTTCCAGTTGCTGGGTGAGCTCAAGTCATCGGGCGCACCGAGCCCGGCGCTGCTGGCCTGGGTGCGGGCACAAGCGGCCAAGGCGCCACAATGGCTGGTGGAAGGGAAGGTGGACGGTTTCCTGGTGCAGCTACCCGCCTATGACTTCCCCGCCGAGGCCCGGCTGGTGCTGAGCCACTGGCAGCAGCTGGCCTGGCAGGACAACTATCGCCAGTTGCTGGAGCAGGATCGCTTCGACTTCAAGCAGGTCTACTACAGCCGCAATCCCGAGCTGGCACAGCAGCAGCAGGCCCTGCTGGCGGTGCTCGATCGGCAGCCGGTATCCGTGTTGCGCCGGGAGGCGCAGCGGCTTGCCGCCCTCAATCTCTTCCTGCCGGACAACCAGTTGCTGCTGCACTTCATCGAACAGACCGGGGAGACGGCACTCTACCTCAAGCTGTGGCGTCAGCCAGTGGATCACGATAGCCTGACTGCACTACACACCATTTCCCGCTTTTATTCAGGGCAGGAGGCGAGCGATCTGCTGATCGCCGCCAGCCAGAACAGCCGCCTGATGGTCCCCGCCCTGCACCAGCTCAGCCGCCTCTCCCCCTTGCCGGACGGGGCCCAGCAGTTCCTCCTGGCCGAACTCGGCAAGCACCAGTATGGCGGGCTGGTGGCCGGCCTGTTGTTGCAGATGGACGAGCCCAGGCTCCTGGGTCAATTGGCAAACCGGCTGACGCTTCAGGAGCGGCGACACGCCTCGTCCGTCATGAGGTCCGATACGGGTACACCGGATACGCCGCCAGGGTTATAATGCGGGACCACCTGATCCCGCTGGGGTACTTGCATGAAATACAAGGACTTGCGTGATTTTATCGCGCAGTTGGAACAAAACGGACAGCTCAGGCGCATCAGTCGCGAGATAGACCCCTATCTGGAGATGACCGAGATCAGCGACCGTACCCTGCGTGCGGGGGGCCCGGCTCTGCTGTTTGAGAATCCCAAGGGCTACACCATGCCGGTGTTGACCAACCTGTTCGGCACGCCGGACCGGGTTGCCATGGGCATGGGCCAGCCCAACGTCAGCGCCCTGCGCCAGGTGGGGACCTGGCTCTCCTACCTGAAAGAGCCGGAGCCGCCTCGCGGGCTCAAGGAGCTGATGGAGAAGCTGCCCATCTTCAAGCAGGTGCTCAACATGCCGACCAAGCGGCTCTCTTCGGCCCCCTGTCAGCAGGTGGTGCTGGAAGGGGACGCGGTGGATCTGGATCAGATCCCCATCCAGCACTGCTGGCCCGGGGATGTGGCGCCCCTGGTCACCTGGGGTCTGACCATCACCCGCGGTCCCTACAAGAAGCGGCAGAACCTCGGCATCTATCGCCAGCAGAAGATCGGCAAGAACAAGCTGATCATGCGCTGGCTGGATCACCGGGGCGGCGCCATCGATTTTCGCGAGTGGCAGGAGGCCCACCCGGGCGAACGCTTCCCGGTGGCGGTGGCGCTGGGCGCCGATCCGGCGACCATCCTGGGCGCGGTGACGCCGGTCCCGGACAGCCTCTCCGAATACGCCTTTGCCGGTCTGCTGCGGGGCAGCCGTACCGAGGTGGTGAAGGCGCTGAGCTGCGATCTGGAAGTGCCCGCCAGCGCCGAGATCGTGCTGGAAGGCTATCTGGAGCCGGGGGAGATGGCCCCCGAAGGGCCTTACGGCGATCACACCGGCTACTACAACGAAGTGGACGAGTTCCCGGTCTTCACCATCACCCACATGACCATGCGCCGGGATGCCATCTACCACAGCACCTACACCGGCCGTCCGCCCGATGAGCCGGCGGTGCTCGGGGTGGCGCTCAACGAGGTGTTCGTGCCGCTGTTGCAGAAGCAGTTCCCCGAGATCGTGGATTTCTACCTGCCGCCGGAGGGGTGCTCCTACCGGATGGCGGTGGTGACCATCAAGAAGCGCTACCCGGGCCACGCCAAGCGGGTGATGCTGGGGGTCTGGTCCTTCCTGCGCCAGTTCATGTACACCAAGTTCGTGATCGTCTGCGATGACGACATCAACGCCCGGGACTGGAAGGACGTTATCTGGGCCATCACCACCCGGATGGATCCGGCCAGGGACACCACCCTGATCGAGCACACCCCCATCGACTACCTGGACTTCGCCTCGCCGGTCTCCGGGCTCGGCTCCAAAATGGGGCTGGATGCCACCAACAAGTGGCCGGGGGAGAGCAACCGGGAGTGGGGGCAGCCCATCGTCCAGGACGAGGCGGTAAAGCAGAAGATCGATGCCATCTGGGACGAGCTGAAGATCCTCGACTGAGGGATCCCCGATGCGGCGCGGCCATTGTGATGCAAAAGTGCGGTATTGCCGTGCCGAATTGGGTATGCTCGACGGACCTGACCACCAACTGGTCGCCATAAAAACAGTGAAACCATGAGCGAAGCGGGCCGGGCAGGCCCCTCACAAGGACAAGAATGCAACGTATCAAGTGCCGCGTAGAGGAACTGCGCGAATATGTCGACACCATCTGGCACGTGGCGCTGGCGCCGCAGCAGGAGGTGAGCTTCAAGCCGGGCCAGTATCTGCTGGTGGTGATGAGCGATTCGGACAAGCGCCCCTTCTCCATCGCCAACTCGCCGACCCGCTCCGGCGTGCTGGAGCTGCAGATCGGTGCCACTCCCGAGAATGCCTATGCCGGTCAGGTGCTGGCCCGCATGCGCGAACAGGGAGAGATCGAGGTCGAGCTGGCCGCCGGCAAGGCGTTCCTGCGCGACGAATCCCCCCGACCGCTGATCCTGATGGCGGGAGGCACCGGCTTCTCCTATGCCCGCGCCATCCTGGAATACCTGATCGGCAGCGGCAGCAAGCGTCCGGTGTTCCTCTACTGGGGCGTACGCCAGGCGCACTGGCTCTACGAGCTGGAGCAGATGCAGCAGTGGGAGCGCGACTACGCGCCGCTGACCTTCATTCCCGTGGTGCAGGAGCCCGAGAGCGACTGGACCGGCAGGACCGGGCTGGTGCACAAGGCCATCATGGATGACTTCGTCAGCCTGCATGACTACGACATCTATGTGGCGGGCCGCTTCGAGATGGCCGGTGCCGCGCGGGAAGAGTTCAAGGTGCTGGGCGCCGAGCCCGAGCGCATCTTCGGCGATGCCTACGAGTTTATCTGACCACGGCCAACCGCAGAGCGTCGATCTGCCCCCTTATCGTCTTGCGAGAGAAGGGGGGATGAGAAACTCGTTGTCCCCATAAAAACGACAAACCCCAGCCTGGCTGGGGTTTGTGCTATCTACGGCGGGTCACGCCGGATCATTCGCCCTTGGCAGCGAGCTGCTGCTCGAGCTGGGCCAGCTTGGCCTCGAGGGCGGTCAGCTTCTCCCGGGTGCGCAGCAGCACCTTGGTCTGCACGTCGAACTCCTCGCGGCTCACCAGATCCAGCTTGTTGAGCTGAGCCTGCAAGACCTGACGGGTCTTTTTCTCCACCTCTTCACCCATACTGCGAATGCCGGGGGGCAGGGCGTTGTGTATCTGTTTGGCGATCTCTTCCAGTTTTTTCGGGTCGATCATGGGGGTCTCCTTAAGCAATGGCGCCATTCTACCGACAAATCGTCCCCTTTGCCGAGATCGGGGCGGCTTTTTGCGCCATGGATCCCATCGGGCTCTGGTCGGGTCTGGTTGATGGACCCTGGCTGCTACCCTGTGACACCGGGAATCAATTCCAATTCCTTGATGGTGTACACAAAAAAATCAGATCAGATGACTGACCAGAGGCTTATTAATTGTTGCGTTGCTGTTAATATGATTCGGTCGGGTTTGAACCCTACCCCGTCAGGCTCATCATGGATAACAACATAAAAGAGATAAGGATATGAAGAAAAAGCTAATTTATGCGGCCGTCGTCAGTGCGCTGCTGAGCGGTTGTGGTGGCAGTGACGACAACACAGGCGATACCTCAAGCTATCTCGATTATCTGCTGAGCGGATCCAATGCGGTCCGACCCAGCGCCCTGGCAGCCCGTGCGACCGACGGTACCCTGAAATTCTCCACGGAAACGGCGGATCTCTCCAACCCGGTGTCCGCCCTCTCCACCCTGGATGGCTGGTCGACTACCCAGGCGATCCAGATAGTGCCGGTGACGGCCTCCGGCATCCAGGTCAAGGCGCCGGCCGCTGCTGAATTCGCAGCCTCCGTGGCACCCCTCTACCTGATGGAGCTGGAGTTTGACAGTGCGGCCCTGCGTCCGAGCGGCGTGAAAAAGGTGCTGACCTACGGGGTGGACTTCGTGGTGGCCGAGACGACCGGCAAGCTGAATCTGGTGCCGCTCAAGCCGCTCAACCCCTCTTCCTACTACATGATAGTGGCGACCGATACCCTCAAAGACAGCACGGGTGCCCCCCTGCGACCGGGTAGCGACTACAGCAACTACAAGACCAGCACCGGCAGCAACGCCCAGGAGCAGACCATCAGCGGCCTGATTGCGCTGCAGGAAGGGCTGTTCAAGGCTGCCACCGGCATCACCAGCGACCACGTGATCTTCTCCGACTGGTTCGGTACCCAGTCCGGCGCCGACGTGCTGGTGGCGGTGAAAGGGGCGGCCGCATCCGTGCTCAAGAGCCCGACCCTGGACGCTGCCGCCCTGTGGAAGCAGGACGCCCTGGGCAATACCAGCCTGCCTGGCACCTATACCCTGTCGGTGAGCGGCGGCAGCCCCTTCCTGACCCAGCTGGATGCCGAGAACTTCCTGCCCCCGGAGCAGAAGGATGCGATTGCCGCCGCCGTTGACGCCAACCCGCAACTGAAAGGCCTGGCTGGCATGACTCAGGTCTATACCGGCACCGTCAAGCTGCCCTACTTCCTCTCCTCCCCGGCCACCGCCGGCTCCTGGGACAAGGCGAAGACCCAGTCCTGGCACGGTGCCATCCCCAGCCTCTACGCCATCGCGAACGCCCTGAAGGCCCAGGATGCCGAAGTGATCGGCGGCCTGGTGGGGGCGGGTGTGGATCCGGCCCTGCTGGGCGAACTCATCGCCGATCCGAGCCGTCAGGCCGAGCTGCTGGCGGAGGCGAGCAAGCTGATCGGGGTGACCCTCACCTCTGGCGGCAAGGCGCTGGATCCCGAGATGAATATCGGGCGCTTCAACCCGCTGCCGGCACTGGAAGAGGTGCAGTCCGTCCCGATGCGGATCTTCGCCGCCGCACCGCTGGCGAACATCACCGACGTGATCATCTATCAGCACGGCGTCACCTCGGTGAAGGAGAACGCCTATGCGCTGGCCCTTGGCCAGATTGGTGCCGGTGCCCAGGCGAGCAAGAGCGTGGCCGTGGTGGTGATCGATCATCCGTTGCACGGTGAACGCGGCTTCGCCCTGACCGGCAGCATGGACTCGGTGACCACCTCCGACAACCCGACCCCCTACCTGAACCTGAGCTACCTGACCGTGGCCCGCGACAACCTGAAACAGAGCGTGGCGGATCTGCTGGGCCTGCGTCTGGCAGTGGGGCTGGCCAATGCCAAGGGTGCCATCGGCACCGCAGGCAGCCTCAAGGTACACTTCCTGGGTCACTCTCTGGGTGCCATCGCGGGAGCCAACCTGCTGGCGGTGGCCAACCAGTCTGTTGGCAACCCGACGGCAGACGCCCTGTTCAAGTTCGACACTGGCGGCCTGGCCATGCCGGGTGGCGGCATAGCGCCGCTGTTGCTGAACTCGCCGACCTTCGGCCCGACCATCCAGATGAGCGTGCTGACCGCTGGCAGTGCGGCCCTGAAGGCAGCCTTCACCGCCTACGCCCCGAACTGCAAGACGGCGGTGCCGACCTGCTTCGTCAACGAGTTCCTGCCGAGCCAGGATGCGGCCACCCAGGCCACGGCGGCCAGCACCTTGCAGAGCTACAGCTTCGCGGCGCAGTCGGTGCTGGATTCGGCAGACCCCATCAACCTGGGGAGCGGCATCGCGGCGGACTTCCCGCTGTTTGCCACCGAAATCGTCGGCGACGGCGCCCTGAGCCTGTCGGATCGAGTGATCCCGAACAGCATCGCCACCGCCCCGCTGGGTGGCACCGAGCCGCTGTTCAAGGTCCTGGCCCTGCAGCCGCTGACCGCCACCGGCGCCGCCAACCACAGAGCGGCCCGCTTCGTGGCCGGGGGTCACAGCTCGCTGCTGGCACCGGACGAGAACTTCGATCCGACCGGCGCCGTCACCACCGAGATGCAGACCCAGTTCGGCAGCTTCTTCGCAAGCGGCGGTACCGCGGTCAAGGTGACCGACGGCAGCCTGCTCAAGCAGTAAGCTGGCCGACCAATAAAAACGCCGCCCCTTGGGGCGCAATGCTGTTCAGATAAGCACTTTTTTGACTGATTATTCATAAATTGGATTTGAGTTGAGGGGGCAAGGCTGTGTCCAGTCGATCTTCCTCCAGCCTTTATCCAGCGGGGCTTGCAATAGAAAGAGGGAGGCATCATGCCTCCCTCGATTTTTTGTCCTGATACTACGTAGACTGGAACTCAAATTCTCTTAAGTGAACAGCATTGCGCCCCTTGGGGCGGCGTTTTTTTATGGCAAATCGGCTCAGGCTGGCCTGTGGTGCCTGTCCAGCCAGCCCTGGGCAAGGCCGATCAGCAGGCCCGCCGGTGAGCTATGTTGGTGGTCGCTATGGTTGCCGAGCCGTTGCCGGCAACCAGGCGTCACCCCGGCCTGTGGTGTCTGTCCAGCCAGCCCTGGGCAAGGCCGACCAGCAGGCCGACCAAATGGGCCATGTTGGCGGTGGGGGTGCCGAGCATGTCCAAGAAGCCGAGCACCAGCCAGACCAGCATGAAGCCCATCAGGGCTGGCGGCATGGCGAGGCCGCAATCCGGTTGAAGCCTGGTTCGCAGCCAGCTGTAGCCGAGCAGGGCATAGACCACCCCGGAGAGGCCGCCAAAGCGCGGGCCGCTGGCAAAGAACTCGGCGATATTGGGCAGGGCAGCCCCGACGATGAGCAGTATGAACAGCTTGCCGCTGCCGAGGCGCTGCTCTATCTGGCCACCGAGATACCACCACCACAACAGGTTGAACACCAGGTGCAGCACCGAGAAGTGGATGAAGGCCGGGGTGACGTAGCGCCAGGCCTGCCAATCGGTGAACTGGGCCAGGGTGGGATGGAAGGCGAGCTCGTCGAAGATGGGCAGGCCGATGGCATCCAGAGCGTAGATGGCCAGGCAGGCGATGATGACCACCAGGGTCAGGGGGCCCGCCTGGTGGAGGAAATCGGTGACCGGATCCGTCATCCCCTTGCTGTAGTCGATCCGGGCATCGGCATGGCCGGATTGCCAGGAGGCCTCCATGTAGCGGGGGTGATTGGGTTCGCTCAGGAAGCGTTTGACCTCCTGCTGGGCCTGGGCGAGGCGCCGTTCGTCCGCCAGCCAGACCGAGACGCCAAGCTCGGACTGGGTCAGCTCGCACGGAATGCCCAGGGTAGCGAGATAATCCACCAGCGCCTGGGCCATACGGGCGTCGCCCAGCACCAGCAGCTGGATCATGCCGGTCGAGGAGGAACGACCCGCCTCTGTCATGCGTCCCCCGCCTGGATGGGGAACTCCTTGCGCCAGGCCTCGAAACCGCCATCCAGGCTATAGACCTCGTCATAGCCCTGTTGCAGCAGATACTGGGCCGCCCCCTGGCTGCTGTTGCCGTGATAGCACATCACGATGACAGGGGTATCGAAGTCCACCTCGTTCATAAAGCGAACCAGGGTGCCGTTGGTGAGGTGGAAGGCGCCGACCGCGTGGGCCGTCTCGAAGGATTGGGGATCGCGAATGTCCACGAGACGGGCTTCGCCTGCGCTCAGCTTCTGGTGGGCATCATGGGCGCTGATATGGGCAAACTGGTCCATTGAGATGTCCTGAAAATGGAGGGTTGAAGGGCAGTTTACCGCAAGCGGCGGTTTGCGCTAAGTGTGCAATGGGGGCGGCATCCAGGGGATCGCAATTTTCTTCAATATCGTGCCGCCCGGGCCGGGTAGGCTCGGGCTTCCCTCAATTGAACGAGCATCATCCATGGAATTCAGTCTGCTGTTATCCATGGCCGGGTTTGCCCTGGCCATGTCCATCTCCCCGGGGCCGGTCAATCTGGTCGCCCTTGGCACCGGCGCCCGGTACGGTTTCACGGCCAGCCTGCGCCACGTGGTGGGGGCCACCCTCGGCTTCATCCTGCTGCTCCTGCTGATGGGGCTGGGTCTTGGCGGCGCCCTGTCCCGCTGGCCTGTGGCGCTGGGGGCCATTCACTGGGGCGGCGTGCTCTTTCTCGGCTGGATGGCCTGGCAGTTGCTGGTGGACAGCGGCGAGGTGAAGGAAGTAGAGGGTGTGCCCCCCGCCTTCTGGTACGGGGCCTTGATGCAGTGGCTCAATCCCAAGGCCTGGCTCGCCGCCAGCATGGGGATGGGAGCCTATGGGATCGCGGGCGGCATGAGCCAGATCGCTTTCTTTACCGGCATCTATCTGGTGATCTGCCTCGGCTCCATCGCCTGCTGGGCCTATGCGGGCAGCCGATTGCAGGGGTGGCTGGTCTCTCCCCGCCGGTTGCGCTGGTTCAATCGGGCCATGGCGCTCTTGCTGCTGCTCAGCGCCGCCTATCTGGTGCGCTCGTCCTGAGGGGCGAGCTGCGCTCTGTACTGGCCCGGGGTGGCGGCCACCCGGCGTTTGAACTGGCGCTGGAAGTGGGCCTGATCGGCAAAACCGCTGGCAAGGGCCACTTCCGCCAGGGGCTGCCCCTGGCGCAGCAGGGTGCGGGCGTGGCGAATGCGTTGATCGAGCAGGTAGGCGTGGGGCGTCATGCCGTAGTGGCGGCTGAAGGCGCGCACGAAGTGGGAAGGGGTAAGCCCGGCCACCGCACTCAGCTGTGCCAGGGTGAGGGCGCAGGCACTCTCGTCCTGCATCAGCTCGGCGGCTCGCTGCAGGTGCCGGGGAGGGCGGTCATCCCACTTGGCCGGGGTGAGCCTGGCCAGAAGCTGGCGGCTGAAGAGGTGGCAGGCCACTTCGCGAGCCAGGGGATCCGGCTCCTCCACCAGTTGCCGGTGAAGCCGGCAGAGCCCCTGGTAGAGCAGGGGATCCCGGCTTGCGGTCATGTCGAAGGGGCGAAACGCGTTGCCGAGCCCGGCCTCCTCCTGCTGGCGCTGCAACCAGAGGTTGTCGATATAGAACATCAGATAGGACCAGGGCTGGTCCGCGACGGGATTGCAGGCGTGCACCTCTTCCGGGTTCATCAGCACCAGGCTGCCGCGGCCGACCTCTTGCAGGCTGCGCTGGTTGAGGTAGTGGCTGTGGCCGCCGGTGATGGCACCGATGGAGAAGTGGGGGTGGCTGTGCTTGTCATAGCAGACGCGCCGGCCATCCTGCACCGCCCGCGCCTCGATGAAGGGCAGGGCGGGATCGTGCCAGAAGTGGTGCTGATCCTGCGTCGCCCGCGCACGGCTCACAATGTGCTCCTCGGCGGGGGGCTGCTCCCCTGCCGGGCTCGGGGAGCGCGGCAGGGGAAGGGTGACGATGGTTGCTGCATCCTCAGCCGCCGAGATAGGCCTGGCGCACTGCCGGGTTGGCCAGCAGGGCCGCCCCCGTGTCTTGCAGCACCACCCGGCCGTTCTCCAGCACATAGCCGCGATCCGCCAGCTTGAGCGCCTGGTTCGCGTTCTGCTCCACCAGGAAGATGGTCATCCCCTTCTGGCGCAGTTGCTCTATGGTGTCGAAGATCTGCTGGATGACGATGGGCGCGAGTCCCAGGGAGGGTTCATCCAGCAGCAGCAGGCGCGGCTTGCTCATCAGGGCGCGGCCGATGGCCAGCATCTGCTGCTCGCCGCCGGACATGGTGCCTGCCCGCTGCTCCAGCCGCTCGTGCAGGCGGGGGAACAGGGTAAAAATCTGATCCAGCAGGCCGCGCTGCTCCGCCTTGTCGACGAAGAAGGCCCCCATCAGCAGGTTCTCCTCCACCGTGAGGCGGGCGAAGATGCGGCGCCCCTCTGGCACCACGGCGATGTCCTTGCGCATGATGCGGGCGGTGGTGAGGGAGTCTATCTGCTCCCCCTCGAACCAGATGGAACCGCTGCTGGGCTTGGGCTCGCCACACAGGGTCATCAGCAGAGTGGTCTTGCCGGCGCCGTTGGCGCCGATCAGGGTGACGATTTCCCCCTCTTTCACCTCGACGCTGACGTCGTGCAGCGCCTGAATTTTGCCGTAGTGGGTCGATACGTTGCGAAGTTCTAACATCTTTTTGTCCTTACGACTCGCCCAGATAGGCCTTGATCACCGCCGGATTGCTGCGGATTTCGTCCGGTTTGCCGTGGGCCAGCGGGGTGCCCTGGTTGACCACGAAGATGCGGTTGGAGATCTCCATCACCAGCTTCATGTCGTGCTCGATCAGCAGCACCGAGACCCCGAACTCGTCCCTCAGGTTGGAGATGAGCTCGTTGAGCTCATCGGTCTCCTTGGGGTTGAGGCCTGCGGCCGGTTCATCCAGCATCAGCAGTTCGGGCCGGGTCGCCATGCAGCGGGCGATCTCGAGGCGGCGCTGCTGGCCGTAAGCCAGGTTCCCCGCGGCGCGGTTGGCGAGATCCTTGAGGCCCACCTTTTCCAGCCAGAAGGCGGACTGCTCCAGCCCCTCTTTCTCGGCACGGCGGAAGGAGGGGGTCTTGAACAGGCCGGCGATGAAGCCGGTATTGAGATGCCTGTGCTGGGCCACCAGCAGGTTTTCCACCGCTGTCATCTCCTTGAACAGGCGCACGTGCTGGAAAGTCCGCACAATGCCCTTGCGGGCGATGAGGTGGCCGGGCAGCCCCTGGATCTCCTCACCCTTGTAGCGAATGACACCGCCACTCGGGCGATAGAAGCCGGTCAGGCAGTTGAAGATGGTGGTCTTGCCCGCCCCGTTGGGGCCGATGATGGAGATCACCTCCCCCTTTTCCACATCCAGCTTGACGCCGTTGACCGCGAGCAGGCCGCCAAAGCGCATCGACAGATCTGAGACATCCAACAATGGTTGATTGTTGCTCATTTACGCAGCTCCATATGGGGTCGACTCATGGGCAGCAGTCCCTGCGGCCGCCAGATCATCATGAATACCATCAAGAGACCGAACATCAGCATGCGATATTCGTTGAACTCGCGGGCGAGCTCCGGCAGCACCGTCATCACGATGGCAGCCAGCACCACCCCGATCTGGGATCCCATGCCCCCCAGCACTACAATCGCAAGGACGATGGCCGACTCGATGAAGACGAAGGATTCCGGGCTAATGAAGCCCTGGCGGGAGGCGAAGAAACTGCCGGCAAAGCCCGCGAAGCAGGCGCCTATGGTGAAGGCGGTCAGCTTGATGATGGTGGGGTTGAGCCCCAGGGACTTACAGGCGATCTCGTCTTCCCGCAGCGCCTCCCAGGCACGGCCGAGCGGCATGCGCAGCAGGCGGTTGATGACGAACAGGGTCGCCACTACCAGCACCAGGGCCATCAGGTAGAGGAAGATCACCTTGTGGTTGGCGTTGTAGGCGATGCCGAAGAAGTCGTGGAAGGTGCCAAAGCCCCCGTCCTTGACGGTGCGGTTGAACTCGAGCCCCCCCAGAGTCGGTTTCGGAATGCCGGAGATCCCGTTCGGACCGCCGGTCAGGGTGGTCATGTTGTTGAGCAGGATGCGGATGATCTCGCCAAAGCCCAGGGTGACGATGGCCAGGTAGTCCCCCCGCAGCCGCAGCACCGGGAACCCGAGCAGGAAGCCGAAGGTGGCCGCCAGCAGACCGGCGATGGGCAGACACTCCCAGAAGCTCAGACCGAAGTAGGTGTTGAGCAGGGCGTAGCTGTAGGCGCCGACCGCATAGAAGCCGACGTAGCCGAGGTCGAGCAGACCGGCGAGGCCCACCACCACGTTCAGTCCCAGCCCCAGCATGATGTAAATCAGGGTGAGGGTGGCCAGATCGATGGCGCCGCGAGAGGCCATGAAGGGCCAGCTCACCGCAAACAGCAGCACCAGCACGGCGGTGAGGTTATAGAGCTTGGGGGCCTCTTCGGGGCTTGGCAGCACCAGCTTGGTGAAGCCGACGGAGAAGCCGCTGATGGAAGCCTGGAACAGCCGGCTTATCTGGCCGCGCAGCATCTGGAACCAGAAGACGATGGTGGCGCCCCCCAGCAGCCAGGCCAGCGACACATCGAGGCGGCTCACCACCAGCAGGCGGGAGCCATCGGTCTCCAGCTTGAAGCCGAGCAGCCAGAAGGAGAGCACCAGCAGCACCAGGCTGGCGATGCAGGCATGGATAAATTGACGTTTCATCAGACTTTCTCCACTTCCGGACGGCCGAGAATGCCAGTGATGGTCATGAACAGCAGCACGAGGGCATGCATAGATTGGTTTTTCATACCTTCTCGACCTCCGGACGACCCAGGATGCCGGTGGGCATGAAGAGCAACACGAAGATGAGCAGGGCGAACGCCATCACATCCTTGTACTCGGTGCTGAGATAGCCCGCGGTGAGCGCTTCCACCACGCCGAGCAGCAGGCCGCCCAGTACGGCACCGGGAATGCTGCCGATGCCGCCCAATACCGCGGCAGTGAAGGCCTTCAAGCCCGCCATGAAGCCGAGATAGGGGTTGATGACACCGTAGTACATGCCGAGCAGCACCCCCGCGACGGCGGCCAGGGCGGCCCCCAGCACGAAGGTGATGGAGATGACCACGTGGGTGTCTATCCCTAACAGGTTGGCCATCTTGATGTCTTCGGAACAGGCACGGCAGGCACGCCCCATGCGGGAGCGGCCGATGAACTGGGTCAACGCCAGCATGGTGACGAAGGTCACCACGAAGATGATGAGCTGCATGTAGGAGAGGCTGGCCTGGAAGCCATCCTCGCCGCTGAGGGTCCAGCCCCCGGAGATCAGAGTGGGCATGGCGATGTCACGCGAGCCCTGGGCCATCCGCATCATGTTCTGCAGGAAGATCGACATGCCGATGGCGGAGATGAGGGGGATCAGGCGGTTGCCGCCCCGCAGTGGACGATAGGCCACCCGCTCTATGGACCAGCCATAGCTGCCGGTGATGATGATGCTGACCAGGAAGGCGCCCCCCAGCAGCAGCACGGTGCTGTCGATGCCCATCATCATGAGCCCGGCCATCACCATGAAGGCGACATAGGAGCCGATCATGTAGACCTCGCCGTGGGCGAAGTTGATCATGCCGATGATGCCGTAGACCATGGTGTAGCCGATGGCGATCAACGCATAGGTGCTGCCTATGGTCAATCCGTTCAGCAACTGCTGAACCAGATAAAGAAGGTGTTCGGACATACCGCGTTCCCTGTGTACTTGCCCGCAAAGAAAGGAGGGGTGACTCACGTCACCCCGACCGGCAGATTATTTGAGTTGAGTGGAGGTACCGTCGGCGTGCCACTGGAACACACCGAATTCGAAGCCTTTCAGGTCACCGTTCGGCGCCCAGGTCAGGGGGCCCATCACGGTGTCGATCGGTGCGGCCTTGATGGCGGCAGCGACGGCAGCCGGATCATCCTCGCCCGCCTTGGCGATACCGGCCGCCAGGGCCTGCATGGCGGCGTAGGTGGTCCAGACGAACGGACCGGAGGAGTCCTGACCCTTGGCCTTGAACGCTTCTACGATGGGGGCGTTGGCCGGCACCAGGTCATATTTGTTCGGCAGGGTCACCAGCAGGCCTTCGGAAGCCGGGCCGCCGATGGCGGAGATGTCCTTGTTGCCCACGCCTTCCGGACCCATGAACTTGGCCTTCAGACCCTTCTCGCCAGCCTGGCGCAGGATCAGACCCAGCTCCGGGTGGTAGCCGCCGTAGTAGACGAAGTCGACGTTCTCTTTTTGCAGCTTGGCGATCAGGGCGGAGAAGTCCTTGTCGCCGGCGGTGATGCCCTCATAGGCAACGACCTTGACGCCTGCCTTGTCCAGCGCGGCTTTCACGCTGGAGGCGATGCCTTCGCCGTACTGTTTCTTGTCGTGGATGACGGCCACGCGCTGGGGTTTGACCTGCTCGATGATGTACTTGGCGGCGGTCGGGCCCTGGTCGCTGTCCAGACCGATGGTACGCAGGGTCAGCTGGTAACCGCGCTCGGTGATCTTGGGGTTGGTGGAGGCGGGGGTGACCATCAGTACCCCTTCATCTTCATAGATGTCGGAGGCGGGCAGGGTGTTGTCGGAGCAGAGGTGGCCGACCACGAACTTGACGCCGTCGTTGATCACCTTGTTGGCGATGGCCACGGCCTGCTTGGGATCGCAGGCATCGTCATAGATGACGGCTTCGATCTGCTTGCCCTTAATGCCGCCCGCCTTGTTGATCTGCTCGACCGCCATCTTGCCGCCGGTGAACTGCATGTCACCGTACTGGGCGACCGGGCCGGTCAGGGGGCCGGCAATGCCGATCTTGATGGTATCGGCCGCATTGGCCATGGAAACTGATCCAAACAGAGCCAAAGAAACCGCTGCTCTGACTGCCATTTTGCTGAAGTTATGCATTGATTCGTCCCTTAATCAGTGAATTGTTTCATTTTATGCACGTCATTCCGAGCCTGTGTCCCGCCAGCCCGGCGATAGATAAGGTTCTATCATTCCTCGCCGGGCAATAACAAGATGTTAAAGATACTAACCGGAGCAGGCGCGAGAGGGGTTTTGTGAAACTAACACGCAGTTTATTGCTGTTTATTGGAGTTTAATGTCGCTGTGATGGTGCAACATACAGTTAACAAATTGTCATGGTGACAATTTCCAGAGTAAAAAACTGACGATATTTCATTCTGCGTCCGCTCTCATTTTGACCAAAATCCGTTTGCGCAAAAAGAAATGACCGCATAGATTAGCCAGCATTGATAATTCACTGGCTGCGCCCGTTAAAACCAAGCCTTTATTCGGGAAATCTGCTACTGTTCCGCCTTTGTTATTCAGGAGACAGAGATGGCAACTATCAAGGATGTCGCCTCGCGCGCAGGCGTATCCATCTCCACCGTCTCACATGTACTCAATCACACCCGTCGGGTCAGCGAAGACGCAACCCAGAAAGTGCTTGAGGCGGTGGCAGAGCTGAACTACGCGCCCAACTCGGTGGCGCGCAGTCTCAAGATCAATTCGACCAAGACCATTGGCATGCTGGTGACCACCAGTGCCAACCCCTTCTTCGCGGAAGTGGTACAGGGGGTGGAAGCCTACTGCTTCGAGCAGGGTTACAGCCTGATCCTGTGCAACACCGAGAACCAGCCGCCCCGCCAGCAGCACTATCTGCGCATACTGATGGAAAAGCGGGTCGACGGCCTGCTGGTGCTGGGGACCGATATCGACACCCAGTTCAGGGACATGCTGCGTATCCACAAAAACGTGCCGCAAGTGGTGCTGGACTGGGGCAACGAGTGCGATTTCGCCAACGTGATCAACGACAACGCCCGCATCGGCGCGCGTCTGGCGGTGCGCCATCTGCTGGAGCAGGGCCACACCAACATCGTCTGCATCACCGGCCATCTCGCCAAGCCGACTACCCAGCAACGGCTGGACGGGGTGCGCGATGCCCTGGCTGAACAGGGGATGACCCTGAAAGAAGAGCAGATCTTCGAAGGGGACTACGAGAGCCAGAGCGGCTTCGATGCCATGCAGCGCATCCTGGCCCTCACCCCTCGCCCGACTGCGGTCTTTGCCTTCGACGATCCCATGGCCATCGGTGCCATCTGCGCCGCCTGGGAGGCCGGGGTCAAGGTGCCGGACGATATCTCCATGATCGGCTATGACGATGTGGAGATGGCGCGCTTCTCCAGCCCGCCGCTCACCACCATCCGCCACCCCAAGGCCGAGCTCGGTCTGCTGGCGGTGCAGCAACTGGTGAGCCGGATCCGCAACAAGGAGCTGGAAGTGGAGTCCATGACGGTCCAGCCCGAGCTCATCGTCCGCCGCTCGGTCAAGTCCCTGCGCTGACGGCGCCACGGGTGCCATGAACAAGAAACCCCCTCGCCAGCGAGGGGGTTTCTGTTTTTGGGCCCCTATGGTATCTGGGGGCGTCAGGCCTTGAGGCCGATCCGCCTGGCGAGGCGGTGCAGGTTGCCGCCGTCCAGATCCAGCGCCCGGGCGGTGGCGGCCCAGTTGCCGTCATGGGCGGTCAGGGTCTGCTCGATGAGCTGGCGCTGGAACAGATCGGTGGCGGCGCGAAGGCCCAGGCCGGCAATGGCCGGGGAGGCGGGCTGGCTGACGGTGTCGGCTGGAAGGGATGAGCCCGTCGGTCCCAGGTTGAAGTGATGGGGTTTCAGGGTCGGCGAGGGGCTGCCCTGTTCGGCCCTGGCCAGCACGGCGGCGCGGTGGATGGCGTGCTCCAGCTCCCGCACGTTACCGGGCCAGTCGTGGCGCTCGAGCAGTTGCAGCGCTTGTGGCTGGATACGCAGCTGCTCCAGCCCCAGGCCGAGCCGGCAGCGTTCGCAAAAATAACCGGCCAGCAGGGGAATGTCGCCTGGGCGTTCCCGCAGTGCCGGGGCGTGGATCGGGAACACGCTCAGCCGGTGGTAGAGGTCGGCCCGAAACTGCCCCTCGACCACCGCCTGTTTCAGATCCCGGTTGGTGGCCGCCAGGATGCGCACATTCACCTTGAGCGGGGTGTCGTCACCGATCCGCTGCAGATCGCCGTATTGCAGCACCCGCAGCAGCTTGGCCTGCAGCGCCAGGGAGAGCTCCCCTATCTCGTCGAGAAACAGAGTGCCCTTGTCCGCCAGCTCGAACTTGCCCGCCCGATTGTGGATGGCGCCGGTGAAGGCCCCCTTCACGTGACCGAACAGCTCGCTCTCGGCCACCGACTCCGGCAGGGCGGCGCAGTTGAGGTAGACCAGGGGGGCATGGGCGCGGGGTGAGCCGCCATGCACCGCCTTGGCGATCAGCTCCTTGCCGACCCCGGTCTCCCCCAAAATCAGCACGTTCAGCTCCGAGTTCGCCACCACGTCTATCTCGTGGCGCAGCCGGGCCATGGCGGGGGACTGGCCGATCATCTCCGGTTGCTCAGGGCCGGGCCGGGTGCCGGGGACCAGGGGCTCGCTGCTCTGGCGGGCGAGCCGCTCCAGCAGCAGGGCGTTGTCGAGGGCGGCGGCGGCCAGGGCCCCCACCAGCCGCAGCTCCTCGTCGCTGATGCCGTCGAACTGGGCCGGGTTCATGCCGTCTATGGTCAGGGCGCCGATCAGCGCCTGATCCGAGAAGAGCGGCAGGCCGACGCAGGCGTGCACCTTGAAGTCGTCGTGATCCGGCAGCAGGCCGTCATAGGGGTCGGGCAGGGCGCTGTCGGCAGGGAAGCGCACCACATCCCCGGCGCGGGCGATGGCCTCGAGGCGCGGGTGATCCTTGAGGGCGAAGCGGCGCCCCAGCACGTCCTGCATCAGGCCGTCGATGGCCAGCGGGATGAACTGGCCCCCCTCGTAGCGCAGCAGGGCCGAGGCATCCGAGTTCAGCAGGCTGCGCACGCTCTGGATCAGGCGGTGGAAGCGGTCCTGATGGGAGATGCCGAGTTGCAGGTCGAGGGCGATGCGCGCCAGGCTGTCGGTCGAGATCACGATAATTGTCCAAATGACAGTGTGTTTGTGATTTTGACTATAAAGGTCTGGTGTCTTAATGACAACGAGAGATATGCTAAGCCATTAAAAACAATGGGTTACAATTTGGCACGTCCGCTGCAATAGCTGGTTCAGTTGAACATCCACTATTGCATTCGAGGAACTGCCTGATGAGCATTCACGTCAAGAACAACATCCACTGGGTCGGCCAACGGGACTGGGAGGTACGCGACTTCCACGGCACCGAGTACAAGACCCACAAGGGCACCAGCTACAACAGCTACCTCATCCGCGAAGGGAAAAACGTGCTGATCGACACCGTCGATCACAAGTTCAGCCGGGAGTTCGTGCAGAACCTGGCGGCCGAGATCGATCTCGCCGCCATCGACTACGTGGTGATCAACCACGCCGAGGAGGATCACGCCGGCGCCCTGACCGAGCTGATGGCCCGTATCCCCGGCACCCCCATCTACTGTACCCACAACGCCATCGACTCCATCACCGGCCATCATCACCACCCGGAGTGGAACTTCCACCCGGTCAAGACCGGTGACAGCCTGGACATCGGCAACGGCAAGCAGCTGGTATTCATCGAGACCCCCATGCTGCACTGGCCCGACAGCATGATGACCTACATGACCGAGGATGCGGTGCTCTTCTCCAACGACGCCTTCGGCCAGCACTACTGCGACGAGCACCTGTTCAATGACGAGGTGGACCAGACCGAGCTGATGGAGCAGTGCCAGCGCTACTACGCCAACATCCTCACCCCCTTCAGCCCCCTGGTGACCGCCAAGATCAAGGAGGTGCTCGGCTTCAACCTGCCGGTGAGCATGGTGGCCACCTCCCACGGCATCGTCTGGCGCGAGGACCCCACCCAGATCATCCTGAAATACCTGGAGTGGGCCGACCACTATCAGGAAGATCGCATCACTCTCTTCTACGACTCCATGTCCAACAACACCCGCATGATGGCGGACGCCATCGCCCAGGGCATCCACGAGGTGGACCCGGGCGTGGCGGTGAAGATCTACAACGTGGCCCGCCACGACAAGAACGAGATCCTGACCCAGGTGTTCCGCTCCAAGGGGATACTGGTGGGCTCCTCCACCATGAACAACGTCATGATGCCCAAGGTGGCGGGCATGCTCGAAGAGATCACCGGCCTGCGTTTTCGCAACAAGCGTGCCTCGGCCTTCGGCAGCTACGGCTGGACCGGCGGTGCGGTGGACCGGATCCAGACCCGATTGATGGATGCAGGTTTCGACATCAGCCTCTCACTCAAGGGCAAGTGGCGCCCGGATGGCTCGGCGCTGGCCGAATGCCGCGAGCATGGCCGCCAGCTCGCCCGTCAGTGGGCGTTACACCCGCTGGACGCACCCCGCCCGATCACCGCTACTCATGCGGCGGTGGTACCCGTCCCCGCGATGCCTGCTGTTGAGCCGCAAGCCGCAGCGGCCGCCGCCGAATGGGACGATGATCAGGCCATGCTCTGCACCGTCTGCCAGTGGGTCTATGACCCGGCGCTGGGTGAGCCGGATCAGCTGGTGGCGCCGGGCACCCCCTGGGCCCAGGTACCTGACAGCTTCCTCTGCCCGGGTTGCGGCATCGGCAAGGAGGTATTCGAACCCTGCGCCGTGGAGGCCTGTGTATGAGCGCAGCAACGCAGAGTGACGCTGGCATCAGCCGGGAGATAGTGGTGATCGGCAGCGGCTTCGCTGCCCAGCAGCTGGTCAAGAGCCTGCGCAAGCAGGACTGGGATCAGCCCATCCGCCTCATCACCGCCGACAGCGGCGACGAGTACAACAAGCCCGACTTGAGCCATGTGGTGAGTCGGGGCTGCCCTGCCGCAGCCATGACCCGCCAGAGCGGCAGCGACTTTGCCGAGCAGCAGCGCATCGCGCTGCTGCCCCACTGCCCGGTGCATGGCATCGACCCAGCAAGGCGGTTGGTGCTGACCGAGCAGGGGGAATTCCCCTACGGCAAGCTGGTGCTGGCCACCGGGGCGAGCGCGGCGCGCCCCGATCTGCCGGGCAGCGAACACCTGGTCACCCTCAACAGCCAGCAGGAGTTCGCCGCCATCGAGGCGCAACTGCGCCAGGCCCGCCGCATCCTGGTGCTGGGGGCGGGGCTCATCGGCTGCGAGCTGGCGATGGACATGGCGAGCGCAGGAAAAGAGGTGACGCTGGTGGATCTGGCCGACAGCCCCTTAAGCGCCCTGCTGCCCGCCGCCCTGACCGAGCCGCTGCAACAGGCGCTACGCAGCCAGGGGGTCAGCCTGCAGTTCGGAACGGGTCTCGCCAGGATGGATGCCCAGCCGGGGGATGGCTGGCGGGTGACCCTGACCAATGGCCGCATCAGCGAGCAGGATCTGGTGATCGCCGCGATCGGCCTGCGGCCGAATCTGGCCCTGGCCCGCGGGGCCGGGCTGGCAGTGGAGCGTGGCATCCTGGTCGACGATCGGCTGCAGACCAGCGACCCCCATATCTTCGCGCTGGGGGATTGCGCCCAGTGGCAGGGTCAGCTGCTCCCCTTCCTGCAACCCATCGTGCTGGGGGCCAATGCGCTGGCGCGCACCCTGCTCGGGACGCCGACCCCGCTGACTTTGCCCCCCATGTTGGTGAAGGTGAAGACGCCGCGCTACCCGCTGCAACTGGCCGGTCGCACCCGGGGCGAGGATCTTGCCTGGCAGTGCCGCTGGAACAGCCACGGCATGGTGGCCGAGGCCTGCGACCAAGCAGGCGAGCTGTGCGGCTTCGTGGTGGGGGGCGACCAGATGAGCGCCGCCTTCCCGCTGCTGCGTCAGCTGCCCCGTTAACCCCTTTACATTGCATCGGCCGGGTCGACCCGGCCACACGAGGAGAACCGATATGGCCATGCAACTGATCCCATCTCACTGGGTGGTGCGCCGCTCCACCCCCTTCTTCACCCGCCAGAATGTGCCCCAGGCCCTGCTCACCCACCACAACACCGCGGCCGGGGTGTTCGGCCAACTCTGCGTGATGGAGGGCACCGTCACCTATCACGGCTTTGCCGACGAACAGGCCGAGGAGCCCGAGGTGAGCCTGGTGATCCGGGCCGGGGAGTTTGCCACCAGCCCGCCCCGGTACTGGCACAGGGTCGAGCTGTCGGAGGATGCCCGTTTCAACATCCACTTCTGGGCCGAGCAGGCAGAATCCGACCAGCCGCTATTCCACAGCCGCAAATAACGGGGTTTAAGGCTCAGAGGGCGGAGCGGGCAAATGCCCCCTCTGCCCATGCAGATCAAAATCATCAACTCAGATGTTGGTTATCCTGCCCCCTCGATTCGGATGAGCACAGTGAGGGAAACATGAGCCTGTTGGAAGCCCTGACCATGACCTCGGGTCTGGTCTATCTGGTCCTGTTGTTGTGGCAGGGCCGCAGCGGTTGGGGCTGGACGCTCTCTCTGCTGTTGGCCGCCGCGCTCTGGCTGCTGGTGGCGGATTCGGTACTCTGGCTCGCACTGGGGCTGGTGGCCACGACCCTGGCGATCTGGCTGCGCTATCACCCCCTGCTCATGCTGGCTCATATAGACAGTCAACGTCTCAGAACGGCTACCAGGCAGCTATTGCTGCTATGTTGGGGGTTGGTGGCGGTTCAATATGTTGTTCATATCGGACAGTTGGGGCAGGGGATGAGCCCCTGGCTGGTGCGCCCCGACGTGGTGGATGGTTTCCTGCCCATCGCAGGTGGTCTCGGGCTGCGGGCCTGGCTCGGGCAGGGGCTGACGGACCCCCATCACCCGGCGGCCACCGTCACCGTGCTGGTGCTCTCCCTGTCGGCCCTGCTGCTGGGTCGGGCGTTTTGTGCCTGGTTCTGCCCGCTCGGGCTGGTGGGGGAGTGGCTGCACGGCCTGCGCTCGCGCCTGTTGCCGGGGGAGTGGACCCCGCCGCGCTGGCTCGATGCCGTGTTGCGCGGCCAGAAGTTTCTGGTGCTCGCCTTTCTGCTCTTCATCATATTGCTGGCGGTACCCGCCGCCGCCCTGCCCGGCTACCTTGCCAGCCCCTACCATCAGGCGGCGGACATGAAGATGGGGGCCTTCTTCTTCAACCTGACCCTGATCTCGGGCCTGTGCCTTGGCTGGGTGCTGCTGCTCACCGCCACCTTCCGGCAAGGGTTCTGCCGCTACCTCTGCCCCTATGGCGCCTGGTTCGCCCTGCTCGGCCTGCTGACCCCATTGCGCATTCGCCGCGACCCGGACCGCTGCCTGCGAAGTGCGGGCCACGATTGTGACAAGTGCAGCCGGGTTTGCCCCTCGCGCATCCAGGTGCACCAGCTCATCGCGGTGCAGAGCCTCGAGTGCACCAGTTGCCAGAGCTGCGTGGCCGCTTGCCCCAAGCGGGCCGATGCGCTGCACTTGGGCACCCAGGGGCACCGGCTTGCGCCTCGCCAACTGCTGGGGCTGCTCTGCCTGTTGCTGCTGGTGTTGCCGCTACTCTCCTATGGCTTGCTGGATCTCTGGGTCAGCCAGACACCGATCTCTGACCGCTACGAGCTGTTGCAGCGGCTGCCCTGGTTGAGCCACTGAGGGGGAAAGGGCAAAAGGTGGATGATGGGGGGATCTTTCGGATTGGCGATAATAAGCTGTATAAAAATCCCCCGCCAAATTGTTAGCGCCATCCCACTTTGCTCATATTGCAATTGATCATATAGCGCTCCCCACCATAATGGGTGCTGTTATTTGGCGTTGTTAATATCAATTGGATGAGCAACAACATGAATATCAAGGTCAGCTATCCCAAGTGGTTTACCCTGGACCATAAGATCGCGTTCTTCTTCCCGCTGTAATTCCCCGCGGCGGCGCGGCATGCCTGCCATGCCACGAGCCCGCCTCCATTCCTGAACTGAAATAGCTGCACCTGTCTTCGCCTGTTTATTCTGGCGAGGCGATGTCGTGCATCCATTTCCCAATATTTCCCACCTGCCGGACATTCTATTTTCGGCGGGGGAAGAGACTCATTTTGAATATTTAAATCTGGGGTGTTTATATTATGGAAAACTTCAAGCATCTGCCCGAACCCTTCCGTATTCGTGTCATCGAGCCGGTCAAGCGCACCACCCGTGCCTATCGGGAAGAGGCCATTGTCCGGGCGGGCATGAACCCCTTCCTGCTGGACAGCGAAGACGTCTTCATCGACCTGCTGACCGACAGCGGCACCGGCGCCATCACTCAGGACATGCAGGCCGCCATGCTGCGCGGTGACGAGGCCTACAGCGGCAGCCGCAGCTACTATGCCCTGCAACAGGCGGTGCAGGAGATCTTCGGCTACTCCCTGACCATCCCCACTCATCAGGGGCGCGGCGCCGAGCAGATTTACATCCCCGTGCTCATCAAGAAGCGGGAGCAGGAGAAGGGGCTGGATCGCAAGAAGATGGTGGCCCTCTCCAACTACTTCTTCGACACTACCCAGGGCCACACCCAGATCAACTGCTGCGTGGCGAAGAACGTCTACACCAGGGAGGCGTTCGATACCTCGGTCACCGCCGACTTCAAAGGCAACTTCGATCTGGTGAAGCTGGAAGAGGCCATCCTGGAGGCGGGCCCCGCCAACGTGCCCTACATCGTCAGCACCATCACCTGCAACTCCGCCGGCGGCCAGCCGGTGTCGATTGCCAACCTGAAGGCGGTCTACGAGATCGCCAGGAAGTATGACATCCCGGTCATCATGGACTCCGCCCGCTTCGCCGAGAACGCCTACTTCATCCAGCAGCGCGAGCCCGGCTACGCCGACTGGACCATCGAGGAGATCACCAAAGAGTCCTACAAGTACGCCGACGGCCTCGCCATGTCCGCGAAGAAGGATGCCATGGTGCAGATGGGGGGGCTGCTGTGCTTCAAGGATGACAGCATGCTGGACGTCTACACCGAGTGCCGCACCCTGTGCGTGGTGCAGGAGGGCTTCCCGACCTATGGCGGCCTGGAAGGGGGCGCCATGGAGCGCCTGGCGGTGGGTCTGCGTGACGGCATGCGCCAGGACTGGCTGGCCTATCGCATCGGCCAGGTGCAGTACCTGGTGGACGGCCTGGAAGCCATCGGCGTGGTGTGCCAGCAGGCGGGGGGTCATGCGGCCTTCGTCGATGCGGGCAAGCTGCTGCCGCACATCCCGGCGGATCAGTTCCCGGCCCACGCCCTGGCCTGCGAGCTCTACAAGGTCGCCGGCATCCGCGCGGTGGAGATCGGCTCCCTGCTGCTGGGGCGCGATCCCGCCACCGGCAAGCAGCACCCCTGCCCGGCGGAGCTGCTGCGCCTGACCATTCCGCGTGCCACCTATACCCAGACCCACATGGACTTTGTCATCGAGGCGTTTGGCGAGGTGAAGAAGAACGCCCATCGGGTGAAGGGGCTCGACTTCATTTACGAGCCGGCGGTGCTGCGCCACTTCACCGCCAGACTGAAAGAGGTCGAGCATAACGACCAGGCAGCCGGCAAGGCGCAGAAAAAATTAATAGAAGCATAACGAGTCAGGGGCACAGATTTTTCTGTGCCCTTTTTTTTCACAGCTTTGTGAAGTTTCGGGAGTGACACACATGACATCAAAACCGTCCGTCATCGGGGGGGCCTGCATCATTGCCAGCGTCTGTGTCGGCGCCGGCATGCTGGGGCTGCCGAGTGCGGGAGCCGGGGCCTGGACCACCTGGTCATCGCTCGCCATTATTCTCACCATGGTCGTCATGACGGTCTCCGGCTGGATGCTGCTGGAAGCCTTCAAACCCTATGCGCTGACCGCCTCCTTCAATTCGGTGACCAAGGATCTGCTCGGTCACAAGATCAATGTCTTCAACAACCTGACCGTCTACTTTGTGGGCGGCATCCTGCTCTATGCCTATATCACCTCGTCGGGGCTGATCCTCGGCGGTCTGCTCGGCATCGACAATCAGCTGGCCTCCGTCCTGTTCGTGCTGGTCTTCTCCTGGTTCGTCTGGCATTCGACCCGGGCGGTGGACCGGATTTCGGTCGTGTTGATCGCCTTTATGGTGCTGAGCTTCGTGTTCGGGGTCTCGGGGCTCGCCAGCAAGATCGACACCGCCATGCTGTTCCACAGCTTTGCCGAGGAGCTGGGACAGGCCCCCTACGCCCTGGCCATGCTGCCGGTGGCGCTCACCTCCTTCGGCTACCACCATTCGGTAGCCTCGATGCGGGCCTACTACGGCGAGGAGCAGAGGGCCAAGCAGGCGATCCTGGGGGGCACCCTGATCGCGCTGGCGCTCTATCTGCTGTGGCTGCTCAGCATCTTCGGCAACCTGCCTCGCCCCGCCTTCGGTCCCGTCATCGCCAAGGGGGGCGACGTGGATGTGCTGCTCGGGGCGCTGGCCTCGGTGATAGAGTCCAGGCAGGTCTCCCAGGCCATCAACCTCTTCTCCATGGCGGCCATCCTCTCCTCCTTCATCGGGGTGGGGCTCGGGGTGTTCGACTATCTGGCGGATCTGTTCCGGTTCGACAACAGCCGCGCCGGTCGCACCAAGTCCTGGGCGGTGACCTTCCTGCCCCCCCTGGCGCTCTCCCTGATGTTCCCGTTCGGCTTCGTGGTGGCCATCGGCTATGCCGGGGCCGCGGCGACCGTCTGGGCCTGCATCATCCCGGCCCTGCTGGCGAAGAAGTCCCGGGAGCTGGCCCCGGACGAGGCGGGGTTCAAGGCTCCCGGCGGCCAGCCCATGGTGGTGGCCGTCATCGTCTTCGGGGTGCTTACCGCCATCTTCCACCTGATGGCCATGGCGGGCCTGCTGCCCGTCTACAGCGGATGACCCGAGTGGTCTGAACCTGGCCCCGTCCAACACATGTCTGGACGGGGCGCAGGATCCAGTTTGTTTCCCCCATTTTCCCTCCGGATTTGATACCCGAAGGCATGCAGGGTAAAGTCCCCCGGCGCCAGCACTGGCGAACGCAGGAGAAGCACGGCGGTGTGCCGTGACCAGTCGACAATCCGTTTGGGGGAGTAATGGAACAGAAACCATCGTTGGTGGGCGGGGCATGCATCATTGCCGGCGTCTGTGTGGGAGCCGGCATGCTGGGGCTGCCGAGTGCGGGGGCGGGCGCCTGGACCCTCTGGTCCATGCTCGCGGTGGCGCTGACCATGGTGGTGATGACGGTCTCCGGCTGGATGCTGCTGGAATCCTATCGGGGCTATCCCCTGCGCGTCTCCTTCGATACCGTGACCCGGGATCTGCTGGGGGAGAAGGTCAACGCCCTCAACAACCTGAGCGTCTACTTCGTCGGCGGCATCCTGCTCTACGCCTACATCACCTCGGCCGGCCTCATCATCGACGGCATGACGGGGATGGGCAGCCAGGTATCCTCCATCCTGTTCACCCTGGCCTTCTCCCTGCTGGTGTGGCACTCCACCCGAGCGGTAGACCGCATCTCCGTGCTGCTGGTGATCCTGATGGGGTTGAGCTTTGCCTTCGGCATCTCCGGCCTGTCGATGAACGTGCGCCTCGACCTGCTGCTCGACCGGGTCGGCAGTGAAGTCAGTTATGCCCCCTATGCCCTGGTGATGCTGCCGGTGGCGCTCACCTCGTTCGGCTACCACCACTCCGTCTCCTCCATGCGCGCCTATTACGGCGAGGAGCGCCTCGCCAGCCGCGCCATCCTGGGGGGTACCCTGATCGCGCTCGCCTTCTACTGCGTCTGGCTGGTGAGCGTCTTTGGCAACCTGCCGCGCAGCGAGTTCGGCCCGGTGATCGAACAGGGGGGCAACGTGGACGCCCTGCTCAAGGCGCTCGGCTCGGTAACTGAGTCCAAGGCGGTGGCCAGCGCCCTCAACGCCTTCTCCATGGCGGCCATCCTCTCCTCCTTCATCGGGGTGGGGCTGGGGGTGTTCGACTACCTGGCGGACCTGTTCAAGTTCGACAACAGCCGCGGTGGCCGCGCCAAGTCCTGGGCGGTGACCTTCCTGCCGCCCCTGGTGCTCTCCTTGCTGTTCCCGTTCGGCTTCCTGGTGGCCATCGGCTATGCGGGCGCCGTGGCGACCCTGTGGACCTGCATCATCCCGCCTCTGCTGGCCTGGAAGGTGCGGGCGGCCCGGCGCGAAGACGGTGGCGAGGGCTTCCGCGCCCCCGGCGGCCTCTTCATGATCGTCCTGGTGATCCTGTTCGGCGTGCTGACCGCCGCCTTCCACCTGCTCAACATGGTGGACCTGCTGCCCGCCTACAAGGGCTGAGCCGTTACCCGGGTCGCAGTGCCAGCACACAATGACAAAGAAGGAGCCTCATGGGCTCCTTCTTGCTTGTCACACAGGCAATATTGGCGTCGGTTACTGAATGCCGACCGACAGGGAGTGGGGGACCTTGGCGCCTTTACGGGCGGTGGCGCGCATCTGGTAGACCTGGATCAGGTACTTGCCCGACTTGGGCAGGGTGCCTTGCCATTTTGTGTCCAGGTTGCCGCCGCCCAGTGCCTCGGCCTGACCCGGGATGGCGCCCGGCGCGAAGACGTTGAAGTTGGCATTGGTGCTGCCGGTGATGGCGACCGTCATGGTCTGGCCTTCTTTGGCGCCCAGGGTGTAGTTGATGGTGTCATAACCGGAGAAGGTGCCGTCAACCTTGGCGCTGTGCGCGCCTTTGGCGAAGTGCACCGGCACCGTGGTCACCTTGTCTGCCGCCTGAACCGAGGCCGCCATCATCATGGCCAGCAAGGCGGCCGTTACTGCTTTTTTCATTATGTATTGCTCCTGTGATCGGGCCCTGGCACGGGCCTCGAGGGGAAGATATGCCTGAACGATGACGCGACTCCATCGAAATGATGGGACGGTCGGAGCGGGGGATGTTGCAAGATTTGGGGTATGCACAGACGGACATGGTGCCTTTTGGCCGCAAGCCAGATGAACACAAGGTCGATGGGGTTTTATATGGCGAGTTCCCTGATACAGGGGGCGTTTTTGTCAACGTGGAGTTGACGAACAGGGTGCCCGCTGCGGCCATGAGTCTGCGACAGAATTGATCGCCCCGGGTTTCCTGCATGGTCAGGGCGCGAGAGGGCTTGCGGAAAAAGAGGACGTTAAGGTTGGCTGGTGCCCTCAGTCGCCATGGCCTGCTGCTCATAGCGCGCCACCGTGCCGTCCTGCTTCATTTGCCGGATCACGCCGGCAAGGGGGGCCAGCAGATCCTGATGCCGTTCGTGCAGATAGACGTAAGAATCGGCCAGCTCCATCACCCCGGCGGAGTAGATGCTGGCATAGCCCGGGTCCTGGCGCGTCAGGGCGGCCAGGGCCTGGCTGGCAATCAGGGTCTGCTCCACATAGAGGTCACTGCGCCCCTTGAGCAGCTTGCCCATCCCCTGCTCGGCGGTGGCGATGGCAAAGAGCCGGTCCGGTGCCACCACCTTGCCCAGCATCATCTCCGGCAGCTTGGCGCCACGGCGAAACTCGACCCGATAACCGGTGCCCTGCAGGCTGTGCCACCCCTGCAGCTGGATCCCGGGCTAGTGGGCATAGGCCTGATAGGAGACGGCGAAATGGGGCTCGGGCACGCGCTGGAGGGTACGGGTCTGCTGCTGGTAGCTGGCGGCGCGGTGGATCTCGCCATCGACCTGTCCCTGCTCTGCCAGCAGGGGGGCCCGTCCCCCGGGGTAGCCCTGGTACTGGAAGTCATAGCCCAGGCGGGCGAACGCATCCCGATAGATGAGATCGAGCCAGCGACCATAGGGGGAGTCCCTGGTTTCAAGGGAGCTTACCAGTGTGATGTTGCCCCTGCCTTGCGCCCCCCATACCTGGAAGGCCAGCAGCAAGAGCAGTGAAAGAGCGAAGAAGCGGTATCCTGAAACCTGCGCCATGGTGTCCCTGTCAGAGCGGTGGTTGCAAAGGGTGACAGTCCTATCCTAGCCCAGGGGGTTGCCCGGTCCAGCGCTTTCTGCCGTCCGTCCGTGGATACCCTCCGGGCCGCCTCCCGTCCCGCCTTGCCCGAATGAACGCCAACAAAGGGAGATGACCAGCGCCGCTCACAGGCTGGCGAAATCCACTTCGGGCAGGGTTTCGAAGCCGGGGCGGGCAAACAGATAGCCCTGCATCAGGCTGACGCCCATCTCCCGCAGGCAGGCCATCTCGTCGCGGGTCTCGACCCCTTCCGCCAGCGGGGTGATCTGCAACTCCGTAAACAGCGCCAGACAGTGGCGAACGATGGCCTGACGGATCGGGTCCTGGTCGATGCCGCGCAGCAGGTGCATGTCGAGTTTGATGATGTCGGGGCGAAAATCGGCCAGCAGGCTCAGGCCCGAGTAACCGGCGCCAAAGTCGTCGATCGCCGTCTTGAAGCCAAGGGCCTGATAGTGATCCACGATGCCGCGAATATGGCGGTTGTCCTGCACCTGTTCCACCTCGGTGAACTCGAACATGATCTGCTCGATGGGAAAGAGATGCTCGCGGGCCGCCTGCAACGTGGTGCGGATGCAGCGCTCCGGGCGATAGACCGCGTTGGGCAGGAAGTTGATGCTCAGCATGCCCCGCATGTCGAGGCGGGCGGCCAGCGCGATGGCTTTGATCCGGCACAGCTGATCGAAGCGGTAGCGGTTGTCGTCGTTGACCCGGTCAATCACGCTCTGCGCCGGCTCGTTGTTGAGCCCCCGCACCAGGGCCTCATAGCCGAAGAGGGTGCGCTGGCTGCAATCGACGATGGGCTGAAAAGCCATGGTGAAGTCGAAGTCGAGATCTGCTTTCTCCTGACACAGCTGGCAGATGGCGGGGGATGGGGCGGCAGGTATATCCATGACTTTCCTCTTGGGCGTGGCGGCGCTGGGCACTGTCTCAAATGATAACAGCTCATTACCCCCCCTGTAGGTTCGATTAGCGCAGCGTAATTGGACGAACGAGAAGCTTTGATTGCGGTTGTTACCGTGCAACAGCGTCGGCCAGCCGGAGGGGGGAATTCGGCTGGCCGTTATGGCGGGAGAATCCATTTACGCGAATGTCCGATTACGCCTGACGTACGAGTTGCTCGGGTGAGGGAAAAATAGGGAAGGTGCGAATAAGTCATATGGCACGAGAGCATTTACTGGTAACCCATTGATATTAAATGACTAAAATTTTCATTTTTTGTTCGTGGGATACTTGTTCGCACTTTCCCTAGAACAAAGAGCTAGGCTCGATATAGAGATTAGAAAAGCCTCCCAAGGTGAGCAGGAGTGGGAATTAACAGGGCTAAGGCTCGAATATGATAGGCACCTTAAAAATAAGTTTTCTGAGATACAAGAGTTTACAAAAGCCCTTAGAGATTATATTGACCTTGGATGCCTCAAACGATTTCCTAATTACCCATGATTAGCAGTCAGTTACCACGAACTATACTGATCTTACGTACAGTTATCGAGGTGCGAGATCATGGCCAAAAGCAAAATCCAATTCCAGAAAGGCTACAGCCTGTTTGAGTTTCTCAAGGACTATGGCACTGAGGCT
>NZ_JALIHH010000117.1:0-22817 GCF_022869435.1 Aeromonas sp. LsrichE-8G | reverse complement strand
ACTACCCGATGCACACGAGTGTGCTGGAAGGGGTGAACAACAAGATCAAAGTGATAAAGCGTATGGCATATGGATTTAGGGACTCAGAATACTTTTTTCTGAAAATCAAGGCGGCCTTCCCCGGAAAGCCGCGATGAACCTTTTTTATGGCCGCCATGGGCCATGAAAAGGCGATTTGCCTTTGCACCCGTCCCGGGGATGGGTCATCATCAACCCTTTGCCGATCGGGAGGTGCCATGTTTGTCTTTGACGTGACCACGAAGGCGGGGGCGCAGGGGCGGATCCAGGTGCAGGCGCTGGACTGGAGCCAGAGCGGCCCGGTGAGCTTTCAGTGTGACAGCGACGAGCTGGCCCTGGTGCTGCTGAGCGGGTGTCGCTGTGATGCCGTGGGGTACTTCAATCTACTGGGGGGCTGCAAGCCGCTCTACGTGGAGCAGTGGCTCACCTATTTGCAGGAGCGTGGCCAGCTGGAGAAGGTCACGGCCCGCCAGGAGAGCCCGTCCCAACCCGATTACCTGACCCGGGCCGGGCTGGCGGACGACGAGCTCAATGCCCTGCTCGGCCAGATCTACAAGGTGGCCGGGTTCAACCGCCTGCAGATCAACCGCTACCTCAAGCATCGCCACAACCCGACCATGCTGGCGACCCGTTACGATCAGAAGGAGCTGGAGCGCTATCGCCAGCTCAACGACATCATTCTGACCCTGTTGAAGCTGAAACCGTCTCCGTGAAGATCCCCATCTGACCGATCTCCGGTCCCAGCTCCTGGGGCCGGGCGATGAGGTAGCCCTGCAAGCCGTCCACATACATGCTCTGCAGCATCTGCTTCTGGCCTATCTGTTCCACCCCTTCCGCGATCACCAGGCAGCCCATGCGATGGGAGACGTCGACGATCATCCGCACGAACTGCTGGTTGGTGAGATCCTGCTCCAGCTCGGTGATGAGACCGGGGTCCAGCTTGATGTAGTCGGGTTTGAGCTCGCGAAACAGGCTGAAGGAGCCGATCCCCTTGCCGAAGTTGCAGATGGCCGAGCGGCTGCCGTGGCGCCTGAGCAGCTCGAACAGCCGCCTGGACCCGGTCAGGTTGCGCTCCAGGTGCTCCTCGTCGAGCTCGAACACCAGGTTGGCCCCGATGTCGGGGTCTTTTTGCAACTGGTGATCCAGCCAGATGAGAAAGGCGCTGTTTTGCAGCAGGGAGCCCGGTAGATTGAGACCCCATCGGCTGTTGTGGCCTCCGAAGGCGCGGTATTGGCGGATGACGTGGCGGATCACCATCTGGGTCAGGCGCAGTACCATGTCCAGCCGCTGCGCCATGGCGAGCAGGGTATCGCTTGGCAGCACGGTGCCGTCGCTGCTGCAAAAGCGGGGATAGATCTCGTGATAGGCGAGCATGCCGCGATGCAGGGGCTGGATGGGCTGGCAGGTGAAGCTGATGCTCTCCTGTTCCAGCAGATCGGTCAGCACCTGGGTCCAGTGACGCTGACCCTGCACTTCGACCACCTCGTCGTTCTGCTGGATGGCCCAGCCATTGACTACCTCTGTCTGGGCGCGGGCCAGCGCGAGATCCGCCCGGGCCAGAATGGCCTCTATCTTCTGCTCGCTGCTCAAGCGGGTCATGCCCGAGTAGGCGGCGCTCTCGAGCTCGTGATCGTGCTGATAGCGATCGAAGGCGAGCTTCAGATCCCGTCCCAGCAGATGGGGCGGGATCTGGGCCAGGGGGGGCAGCAGGACGGCAAAATCGGCCCCCGAGATGCGATAGACCCGGTGGCCCGGGAAGCGGCTGACGGTGTGGCTGATGAGGGCGGCGATGTCCCGGATGTAGGCATCTCCGGACTGGAAGCCGCGCTGGGCATTGAGCTTGCCGAGCTCGGTGGCGCGGATCAGCACCAGGATGGCGGTCTGGGTGTTCTCCTGCTGCAGCAGCTCGGTCAGATCGCGCCGGAAGGCGTGGCGATTGCACAGCCCCGTCATCTCGTCACGGGTCGCCTGGTTGTGCAGCTCGGTGATCTGGCGGTGGGCATCGAGCTCGGCCTCATTGAAGGAGGCGAGCAGCTGGCGCAGAGTCGTTTGTGTCTGTAGGCTGTCGAGCATGGCGGGATCCCGCTGCTGCAGCGCCAGCAGCCAGCGTTGCTCCTGCCTCGCCTTTTCCCCACGGCGCACGCTGTGGGTGAGAAAGAGCAGCAGGGCGAATCCCGTCAGGGTGGTCATCAGGACCAGCAGCAGGGTGAGCGGTGAGGCGGGGGGGGCGAGCAGCACTCCCTGCAACAGCAGCATGGGAATGCAGACCAGTGCGCTGACCAGCAGCAGGTTTCCCTCATGTTTATTCAACATCGTTTCATCCTTGATGATGTTCATGATGTAGAAATTCTAACCAAGTCGCTGGCGCAAAACATGAGTACTCACGCAACTCCACGATAAAGCGCCGGCGGAATGCAACTAAATGTGAGTGAAAACACTTTCATGGTCTGTAAAAAAAGCGAAGATGGGTTGAAAACAGCCCCAACAGAGCAGAGGTAGATATGTCGCTAGAACCCGTAAACACAGCCAAAGCGCGGCAGCTATTGAATCAGAGTATGGCCTTGGTGCTCGCAGGGGGACGAGGCAGTCGCCTGAAGCAACTGACCGACAACCGTGCCAAACCCGCCGTCCATTTTGGCGGTAAATTCCGCATCATCGACTTCGTGCTCTCCAACTGCATCAACTCCGGCATCCGCCGGGTGGGTGTGATGACCCAGTACAAGTCTCACAGTCTGTTGCGCCACCTGCAGTCCGGGTGGTCCTTCCTGCGCTACCAGATGAACGAGTTCATCGACTTGCTGCCCGCCCAGCAGCGGGTGGACGAAGTGCACTGGTATCGCGGGACAGCAGACGCCATCTACCAGAACGTGGACATCATTCGCGACTACGGCCCCAAATACATAGTGGTGCTGGCGGGTGACCACATCTACAAGATGGACTACGCCGCCATGCTGCTCGATCACGTGCGCCTCGGCGCCAAGGTGACGGTGGCCTGTATCGAGGTACCGCGCTGCGAGGCATCGGCCTTCGGCGTGATGGACATCGACGAGCAACGCAAGATCCGCGCCTTCGTGGAGAAACCGGCCAATCCGCCCGCCATGCCGGGTAACGAGAACGTTTCCCTGGCCTCCATGGGTATCTATATCTTCGAGGCGGATTACCTCTACCAGCTGCTGGAGGAGGACATCCACAACCAGGAGTCCAAGCATGACTTCGGCATGGACGTGATCCCGCGCATCGTGGGCGAGGGCAAGGCCTTTGCCCACCCGTTCAACATGTCCTGTGTCGGGGCCAAGGAGGGGCAAAAACCCTACTGGCGCGACGTGGGGACCCTGGACTCGTTCTGGGAGGCGAACATGGATCTCGCGTCCGTGGTGCCCGAGCTCGACATCTACGATGAGAGCTGGCCCATCTGGACCAGCCAGAACATGTCGCCGCCCGCCAAGTTCGTGCAGGACAGAAACGGTCAGCACGGCATGACCATCAACTCCATGTTCGCGGGGGGCTCCATCGTCAGCGGCTCCTTCGTGTTGAACTCGGTGTTGTTCACCAATGTGCGGGTGCACTCTTTCTGCACCCTGGATCAGGCGGTGATCTTCCCCGGGGTCGAGATTGGGGCCGGTTGCCGCTTGCGCAGGGTGGTGGTGGACAAGGGCTGCAAGCTGCCAGATGGCCTGGTGGTGGGGGAGAATGCGGACGAAGATGCACGCCGCTTCTACCGCTCCGAGCAGGGCATAGTGCTGGTGACCAAGCCGATGCTGGCCAAGCTGGTGTGAGCTTGACGGCAGGATAAAAAAAGGGAGCCAAAGGCTCCCTTTTTCATGGGGTATTACAGGGTTCACTCGCCGATCACGGCCTTGCCAGCCATCACCATGGCGGTGCCGTGCTTGCCACCGGCGGCGGTCACCTGGGGCACGCCGTCTTCGTCGGTGTCATGGCCCGCGCCTTCCACCAGATTCTCGCCGGAGTCGCCAACCCATTCGGCCATCTGCATGCCGCCGTTCACGGTGCCGCGGAACCAGCTCACGTACTGCTTGGTCAGAGTGGCGAGTTCCAGTTCGGGCGCCTTCTCAGCCCCTTCGTTGCGCAGGTTCAGCATGGCAGAGCGCAGGGCGCCGGAGATGGCGGCCTGGGTCCAGGGGGTGTATTCACCCTGCTTGCCCGCCAGCCAGGTACCGGCCTTCTGGTTGAAGTAGGCCTTGTCGGTGGCGATGAACAGCTCGCGTGCCGCGGTGCGGTACTTGGCATCCGAGGTGGCCAGGAAGGCGGCGGTCAGGCCGCGGATGGCGGCGAACTGCGCGTCGATGGACTGACCGGCGTCAAGCTTGCCGCCCAGGGTCAGACCGTCATGGACCAGGCCGTTCTTGCCCTTTAGGTTGGCGAGGATGAAATCGGCCTGCTTGCGGACCAGTGCGATCGCCTGCTCACCCTGTGGGGTCTTGAGGTTCAGCTCGCCATTGTCACCGGCGGCGTAACCCACCGGCAGCGCATCCTGGGCGCGCTGGAAGATCTGTAGGGCGACTAGGGCGTAGGCGGCGTCGAAGGTGGTGACGTGCCCGGCCTGTTTGCCAGCCTGCCAGCTGTCGACCAGGGTGCCAGCCTTGGGCTCGAAGTGCAGGGCCAGCAGGTTCTTGAAGGTGAGGTTGGAGAGGTTCAGGGCCAGGGAGAAGGCATCGCTGCCCGCCACCGCCTTGCCCAGATCGTTGGTCTGGTTGGCAGCCGGAGCGGCGGCGAACGGGGCACCGTCAAACACGGCGTGGAAGGCCGGGTTCTGATTGGTGTTGGCCGTGCGCTGATCGCTGAAGGCGTAGAACTCGGAGAGGGGCCACAGCAGCATCCAGGCGTCGCGCAACTGGGCGGAGCCGTCCACGACCTCCAGCTTGCCGATGGCACCGGCGTCGTTCTTGCTGGTCTCGGTCACTTTCACCTGATGAGGGAAGTAGACAACCCCCTTGGCCGGATCGTACTGCGGGGTGATTTTGGCGCCCAGGGTCTTGCCGTCAAAGCCGAGCTGATCTTGCAGGATGGCGAGCTTGTCGATGGACTGCTCGGTCAGCATCATGCCGTTGAAGCCGTCGGCGGCAGAAACCCCCAGCTTGTGCTTGCCGTCCTGATCCATGGTGACGGACGCGGCTTCCACCTCTTCATCGGTCTCGGCTACGTGCATGCCCCCCAGGAAGTCCTGGGACCACATCACCTCCTTGAGCAGGATGCCGCCCACGGCGGCCGGGACCAGCAGGTTGTCACTGCCGCTCCAGCGCAGGGTGGCGTAGTCGCGGAAGTAGGCGGGGACCTGGGTCTTGACGCTCTTCTCGTTGCCCTTGGCGGTCTTGATGGTGATCTGGTCACCGTTGACTGGGGTGGCGTTGACGGCTTGCGCGAACTCCGGGTTGGCGGAGGCGTAGGGCAGGGAGAGGGGATACATGCCCTGAGGAATTTCATCGGCGGGGAAGCCGACGGCCTCGGCCATGGCCAGTACCCGTTTGCCCAGGTCGGCCAGGGTGCCGCCACGCGCCTGGTTTTGCGGCCCGTTTACCAGATGGGGGCCCATGCCGGACTGGTAGTTGAGGGCGTACATTGCCTCTTCGGAGTATTCATAGGATTCGATCCCGGCGGCGAAGTCGAACGGGGTCGGCTCGTCGGCGCGGTTGGCGTCCAGCACATCCAGATCCAGCCCCAGGGCCTCGGCCAGCGGCTCGCCGGAGAGCTCGAATTCGGTGTAGGCCAGCATGTTGGCGGCGGTGTTGAACGTCTTGTCCTCCACCTTGACGGCAGCCTGTGCGGCGCTGCTGAGGAGTGCGCAGGCGATCGCCTGCACCAGTACGGTTTTTCTCATGTCCTTCTCACCATATTGTTGATTTTATTATGACGCTTCTCATGAATCTAAATGAGAATGGTGTGCATTATGGGGCAAAGGGCGGGGCTTGAGAAGAAAAAAACCGCGCCCCGGTGGGGTGAAGAGGAGAGGCGCGGCGGCAGGTGTCACATCAGTTTGAAGGGGATGACCAGTCGGCCCGGCTCCACCTTGAGGGCTTCGACCTTCTCCTTGATCCGCGCCTCGTTCTGGCGGCTGCCATCGAGCCGGTAGACGGGGGTCTGGGAGAGGAACAGGGAGAGGGACTGGTTGAAGGTGGGCAAGAGCGGGGAGAGGGCGGTGCCCACGTCCGCCGGCTCGGTCTTGACGGAGAGCAATTCGAGATCGCGCAGATAGATGGCGCCCTGCTCGGCCACATAGTCCGGGCGTGCCCGCAGGGAGAGGCGGATCTTCATCTGCTGGCTGCCAAGGGGGCTCGCCACCTGCAGCTCGCCGGCGGCATCCAGCTCGACCTTGTCGGCCTGGCTGCGGCCGATGCGGCTTTGCATGTCATCGAGTCGGATCTTGCTCGACATGATGCCGGGGATCCCCAGCTGTTTCTCGAAGGCGACTCGCTCCTTGAGGTACTGGTTGATCTCCCCTTCGCTGACGCTGTACTGGGTCAGCGAGCAGGCCGCCAGCAGCAGGGCGAAGGGAAGCAGAAGCAGGTGTTTCAACATGGGAGGGTTCCATTTTCGGGGCTGTCACAAGAGGTGGCGCCATCTTAGAGGCAAAGCGGGTTGGCCGCCAGTGGGGCCGCCCTGACCGGTTTCTGTCGCATCCCCCATATGGGGATGGCAATCCGTTTTCATTCGAGTAGCTATTTCCCTTCACCGCCAGCAGGCCCGCCCTGGCGTCATCCCCGACATACCCACAGACAAGCTCCTGTTTTAACGATGCAAAATCCCATTGACCCCGCGATTTCAAAGCGAGTATTTTACCGCCGCACAAAGTCAAATTGATAATCATTATCATTTTGAATCTTCTTTGAGGGTATGACGTGAAGACTCGAGTAATGGAAAATGGCACACCTGCCGAGGCGAAGATGTCGCCTGATTTCTTGTTTACCTCGTGTCAGGGCACGATCAGTGCCACTGACCTGGGGCAACCCATCACCACCCCCGCCTGCGAGTGGCCCCTGCTGGCACAGCAGATAACCCTGGCCCTCGATGCCGCTAGGGCTGCCGGCCAGACCAACCCCCTGCTCATCGGTGCTTTTGCGTTTGATCCGGCGGAGGCTTCCTGCCTCTATGTGCCCGGCCGCTATGAGCGGGGCGAGAAACTGGCCCCGACAGAGCCGACACCGGCGACAGAAGTGGAGCAGACCGTCGAGGCCAACCGGGTCATCTCGGTGCAGAGCACCCCGCCGGCCAGCGAATTCCAGGCCTCGGTCAGTGCGGCGCTGGATGCGTTTGCACAAGGCCGGCTCGCCAAGGTGGTGCTGTCGCGCAAACTCACCCTTACCCTGCACCAGCCTGCCGACCCTAAGCAGGTGATGGCCCGTTTGATGGCCCAGAATCCCCACGCCTTCCACTTCTCCCTGCCGCTCGGCCAGGGTCGCCGCCTGCTGGGCGCCAGCCCCGAGCTGCTGCTGCGGGTCAGCGGGGGAGAGGTGTTCACCCACCCGCTGGCGGGCTCCGCCAGACGGGTGAGCGAGCCGGCGCAAGACGAGATGGTGGCCCGGGAGCTGCTGGCCTCTCGCAAGGATCAGCATGAGCACCGCCTGGTGATCGACGAGATCCGCCGGGTGTTGACGCCCCACTGCCGCGAGCTGGCGATCCCGTCCAGCCCCTCGCTGATGAGCACGGATACCCTCTGGCATCTGGGCACTCCCATCGCCGGCCGACTGCACGGTGGCGAGGCCTCGGTGCTCTCCTTGGCCTGCCAGCTTCATCCCACCCCGGCCCTGTGCGGCTATCCCACCGAGCTCGCCCGCCAGTTTATTCGCGAGCAGGAGCCCTTCCGGCGCGCCCTGTTCAGCGGCATCGTCGGCTGGTGCGACAGCCAGGGCAACGGCGAGTGGGCCGTGGTGATCCGCTGTGGCGTGCTCGATGGCCATCAGGTCGAGCTGTTTGCCGGCGCCGGCATCGTCGCGGGCTCGGATCCCGCCATGGAGTGGGCCGAGACCGGCACCAAGCTGGGGACCATGCTCAAGGCCCTGGGCCTGGATTTGGAGGTGGCGCAATGACGCAGCTTCAATATCTGGGTTGGCAGAGTGTGCAGCCGAATTTGAAAGCACTGGGCCTGGATTTGGAGGTAGCGCAATGAGCCAATTCAACCGCTTCCTGCCCTATACCCGCTGGCCCGACGAATTGGCCCGGCAGTACCGCGCCAAGGGCTATTGGCGTGGCGAGCCGCTGACCGCCATGCTGGCGCGTCAGTGCGAACTGGCCCCCGACGCCGAGGCCATTCTCTGCGGCGAGCGCCGCTTGAGCTATGGCGAGCTGGACGCCGCCTCGAGCCGGCTGGCCGCGAATCTGGCCTGCCACGGCCTGGGGGTGGGGGACACCGCGCTGGTGCAACTCCCCAACGTGGCCGAGTTCTATCTGGTGTTCTTCGCCCTGCTCAAGGCCGGCATCGCGCCGGTCAACGCGCTCTTTAGCCACAACCGGCTGGAGCTTCTCTCTTATGCCGAGCAGATCACACCGCGCCTCTTTATCGGCTCGCTGGCTCATCCGCTGTTTGCGAGCAAGGGTCGCGAGAGCGATCTGCTGACAACCATCGGCACCGAGCTGGTGCTGCTGGAGGGCGATGGGGGGGAGCTGGGGCTGACCCACTGGTTGACGAAGGGGGATGAGAGTGAGCCGGTGAAATGTGGCCCGACCCCGGCGGACGAGGTGGCCTTCTTCCAGCTCTCCGGCGGCAGCACCGGCACCCCCAAGCTCATCCCCCGCACCCACGACGATTACCTGTACAGCGTGCGCCGCAGCAACGAAATTTGCGGCCTCGGCCCCCATACCCGCTATCTGTGCGCCCTGCCGGCGCCCCACAACTTCCCCCTGAGCTCCCCGGGCGCTCTGGGGGTATTCGAGGCGGGCGGCACTGTGGTGCTCGCCCCCGATCCCAGCCCCATCAGCTGTTTCCCGCTGATTGCCCGCCACCGGGTCAATCTCACCTCGCTGGTGCCGCCGGCGGTCTCGCTCTGGCTGCAGGCCGCGGAAGCGGATCCCACAGCGCGCACCCAACTGGCGAGCCTCGACTTGCTGCAAGTGGGCGGCGCCAAGCTGGGGGAGGCGGTGGCCAGCAAGATTGGGCCGCTGCTCGGTTGCCGGCTGCAGCAGGTGTTCGGCATGGCGGAGGGGCTGGTCAACTACACCCGGCTGGACGACCCCGACGAGAAGGTGATCCATACCCAGGGCCGCCCCATGAGCCCGGACGACGAGGTGCGCATCCTCGATGAGGCGGGCAATCCGGTTGCCCCCGGCGAGCCTGGCGCCCTGCACACCCGCGGCCCCTATACCTTCCGCGGCTACTACCAGAGCCCGGCCCACAACGCCCGGGTGTTCGATGCCGAGGGTTTCTACTGCTCCGGCGATCTGGTGGTACAGGATGCCGATGGTTACCTCACCGTGGTGGGGCGGCAGAAGGATCAGATCAACCGGGGCGGCGAGAAGATCGCGGCGGAAGAGGTGGAAAACCAGCTGCTGCACCACCCTGCCATCACCCATGCGGCCCTGGTCTCCATGCCCGACAGCGCCATGGGGGAGAAGAGCTGCGCCTTTATCGTCAGCACGGATCCCGCCTTGAAGCCGCTGGCCTTGCGCAAGTTTCTGCGCGAGCGCGGGGTGGCGGACTTCAAGCTGCCCGACCGTTTCGAAACCCTGGACGCCCTGCCCATGACGGCGGTGGGCAAGATTGACAAGCAGGGGCTGCGGGCGCGCATTGCGCACGCCATCGCCGCCAACCAGCCCCTGACAACAGCATAAAACTAAAAAGGAATCATGACGTTATGGCTATCCCAACCCTGAACAATTACGCCATGCCCAGCCAGTGGAAGGCCAACAAGGTCGACTGGTCTCTGGATCCCAAACGCGCCGCCCTGCTGATCCATGACATGCAGGAGTACTTCACCGCCTTCTATGGCGAAAACAGCCCGCTGATTGCGGCGCTCACCGAGCGCCTGGCCGCCGTGCGCAAGCAGTGCAAGGCCCTCGGCATTCCGGTCTTCTACACCGCCCAGCCCAAGGATCAATCCCCTGAAGATCGCGCCCTGCTCAACGACATGTGGGGCCCGGGGCTCAACAAGCGGCCCGAGCAGCAGCAAGTGGTGGCAGCACTCTGCCCGGAGCGTGACGACACCGTGCTGGTCAAGTGGCGCTACAGTGCCTTCCAGCGCTCCGAGCTGGAGCAGATGCTCAAAGCGCTGGGACGGGATCAGCTGCTCATCGGCGGCATCTACGGCCATATTGGCTGCATGATGACCGCCTGCGACGCCTTCATGCGCGACATCCAGCCCTTCTTCCTGGCGGACGGGGTGGCGGACTTCTCCCTGGCCGACCATCAGATGGCGCTCGACTACGTGGCAACCCGCTGCGGCAAGGTGATCCCCTGCGAGGAGGTGCTGGCCCTTGCCCCGGCTTCCGCTTCTGCCGCCCAGCCCACCAATCCCTTGCTGACGTATGAGGGGCTCAAGGCGCGGCTGCTGAGTCATATCGACGAGGACGAAGATGAGTTTGACCCCGACGAGAACCTCATCGACTACGGTCTGGATTCGGTTCGGATCATGGCCCTGCTCACCGAGTGGCGCGCCGCCGGGGTGGAGCTCGGCTTCGTGGATCTCGCCAAGCTGCCGACCCTCAACGGCTGGTGACGCCTCATCGAGGCCAAGCTGGCAGCCCAGGCCCTGGAGGTGACCCCATGAACCGCTTCCCCTTGACCATCCCCCAGCAGGGGCTCTGGTCCGGACATCTGCTCAATGACGACAAGGCGATGTTCAACACCGCCGAGTGCATCGCCTTCGACGGCAAGGTCGAGGCGGCCGTGCTGGTCGCGGCCCTTGCCAAGGCGGTGGGGGAGTGCGAGGCGCTCAAGGGCCACTTCGAAGACGATAAGGAGGCGGTCTGCTTCGTCTCGCATGAGCTGCCCCTGGCCTATGAAGAGGTCTCCCTCGAGCACGATGACGAGACGCTGGCCCGCGCCTGGGCTTGGGCCGATCTGCGCCGCCCGTTCGAGCTGACCCAAGAAGCGCCCTGCCGTTTCGCCCTGCTGCGCGGCCCCGGCCGCGATTATCTCTACAGCTGCGTGCACCACATCGCCCTCGACGGCTTTGGCACCACCTTGCTGTTCCAGCGCATCGCCGAACTGTATGCAGAGGGGCTGGCCGGTGAGATGAACTCCCCATCTCCCTTCGGCTCGTTGGCTGAGGTGCTGGCAGAAGAGGCGAGCCGCGAGCAGAGCGGCAAGAACGACGCCGCCCGTGCCTTCTGGCAGGAGCAGCTGCAAGGCTGGCCCGAGGTGAAGTCCTTTGGCGAGACCCGCGCACCGATTGCCGCCGACTTTATCCGCGAGAGCCGTCCGCTGCCGGCGGCGCTGTGGCAATCCCTGACCGGCTTTGCCGACGAGCACAAGCTGGGCTGGCCCGATCTGCTGCTGGCCGGTCTCTCGGCTCAGTTGTCGCTGTCGAGCGGCCAGAATAAGACCCTGCTCGGCCTGATGATGATGAACCGCATCGGCTCGGCGTCGCTGACCGTGCCCTGCATGCAGATGAACATTACCCCGCTGGCGCTGACTCTGGGTGAAGAACTGGATCTGGCGGGGGCTGCTGGCGCCGTGGCCAAGGCCAAGCGCGGGGTGCGCAAGCACCAGCACTACCGCTACGAGCTGCTGCGCCGCGACCTTGGCCTGGTGGGGGGCGACAAGCGCCTGTTCGGCCCGCTGGTCAACATCATGCCGTTCGATCACGCTCGCCGCTTCGGGCCGTTATCTGCCCATATTCTCAACATCAGCGCCGGCCCGGTGGAGGATCTCACCATCGAAGTGCAGGTCGGCGTCGATGGCCTGCCCAGACTGGATCTGGACGCCAACCCCGGCTGCTACCAGCAGGCCGATCTGGCGGTCATCGCCGATACCCTGTTTGCCCTGCTGGGACGTTGGCTGGCCGAGCCCGCCCAGACCCTGGGTGCGCTCAAGGCCGACTGGCTGGCCGAGCAGCGAGCCAGCGCCCTGATCGCCGGCCCCGCCCATGAAGTGATCAAGACACGGTCGGTGCTGGAGGCGCTCTGCCACTTCGCCGCCCAGACCCCGGACAAGATCGCGCTGGAGCAGGGAGAGGCCCGCTTCAGCTACGAGGCGCTGCTGGCCAGAGCCGAACAGATGGCGGCCGCTCTGCAGGCCGAAGGCGTCGCCCCCGGCGACAAGGTGGGGGTCATGCTGGCCCGCACCCCCCAGGCCATCTTCGCCCAGTTGGCGGTGCTGCTGGCGGGCGCCGTCTACGTGCCGCTCGATCCCGAGCAGCCGCTGGAGCGCCAGGGCCATATTCTGCGGCTGGGGGAGGTCAAGACCCTGATCACCCAGGCCGAGTATCGTCACAAGCTGGCCAGCCTGTTTGAGGGGCGCACCCTGCTGGCGGGGGATCTGGTGAGCGGTGATCGGCTCAACCAGCCGGCCGCCGGCCGCGCCGTCGCCTACCTGATGTTCACCTCGGGCTCGACCGGCCTGCCCAAGGGAGTGGCAGTGAGCCACGGCGCGCTGGATCACTTCGCCGCCGCCGCCCGCTGCCGTTATCACCTGGATGAAGAGGCGCGAATGCTGCAATTCGCCCCCTTCAACTTCGACGCCAGCATCGAGGAGGTGTTCGCCACCCTGAGCGCCGGCGCCACCCTGGTGCTGCGCACCGACGCCCTGCTCGAATCCATGCCCGCCTTTGCGACCGGGGTGGAGCAGATGGGGATCACCCACCTCGACCTGCCCACCGCGTTCTGGAACGAGTGGGTGGTGGCGCTGACGGCGGGTCAGGCCCACATCCCTGCCGGGCTTACCGCCGTCATCATCGGTGGCGAGGCGGTCTACCCCGAGCAGCTGGCCCAGTGGCAGCGTCAGGGCCGCTCCGATGTGCGCCTGTTCAACACCTACGGCCCCACCGAGACCACAGTGGTGGTGACCACCCAGGAGCTGCAACAGGAAGACCCGAGCCAGGCCCAGCTACCCATCGGCCTGCCGCTGCCCGGCATGCAGGCGCTCATTCTGGGAGCGGGGGATCAACCCGCCAGCGAGGGGGAGCTGGTGCTGCTCGGCCCGCAGCTGGCCAATGGCTATGTGGGGGGCGTGCAAGGGAGCTTTGGCTCCCTGCGGATCGGTGAGGAGGAGCTGCCCGTCTACCGCACCGGCGATCGAGTGCGCCTGGTGGCCGGCCGGCTGGTCTACCTCGGTCGGCGCGACAACGAATTCAAGATAAGCGGCTATCGCATCCAGCCCGGCGAGGTGGAGGCCCAGCTGTTGGCCCTGCCGGGGGTGGACGAGGCCTGCGTGCAGGGGGTGAGCATCGGCAGCGTGCGCCGGCTGGTGGCCTTCGTGGCGGGGCCGGAGCGCGACAGCCGGGTCATCAAGGCGCAGCTGGCCAGGGTGCTGCCTGCCGCCATGATCCCCACTGATTATCGCCACTATGACCAGCTGCCCCGCACCGGCTCCAACAAGCTGGATCGCAAGGCCCTGCTGGCCGCCTACCAGGCGGGTGGTGAGGCGTTGACCCTTGGCAGCGAAACCGAGAACCGGGTCGGCACCATCTGGCAGCAGATCCTGGGGCTGGCCACCATGGCGCCCACGGACAACTTCTTCGAACTGGGGGGCCAGTCCCTGCAGACCATCCAGATAGTCAATCGGCTCGGCGCCGAGTTCGGGGTGCAGGTCAAGGTCTCCGACGTGTTCGATCACCCGCGCCTCGATGACTTCTGCCGTTTCCTCGACGGCCTGCTTGCCGAGGATGAAGAGAGCGTGGAGATGGTGTGGTGATGGATAAGGAGCAACAAGCAATGGCCTTTGATTTCACTGGCAAGCGGGTCTGGGTGACCGGGGCCGGGCGTGGTATCGGCCGCGAGGTGGCAACGCAGTTCGTGGCGGCCGGCGCATCCGTGGTGGGGCTGGATCTGGCGTTTCCCGAAGCCGACTACCCCTATGCCACCCGGCTGCTCGATATCGGCGACTCGCAGGCGGTCAACGCCTGCTGCGCAGCGCTGCTGGCGGACGGCGGGCTCGATGTGCTGGTCAACGGGGCCGGGGTCTTGCGCCTCGGCTCCACAGAAACCTTAAGCGATGACGACTGGCACGACTGCATGACGGTCAACACCAGCGGCGTCTTCTATCTGCTACGGGCCCTGGTGCCCCACTTCAAGGGGCAGCGGCGCGGTGCCATCGTCACCATCGGCTCCAACGCCGCCCATGTGCCGCGCATGCAGATGGCGGCCTATTGCGCCTCCAAGGCGGCGGTCACCAGCCTGACCCAGACGGTGGGGCTGGAGCTGGCCCCCTTCGGCGTGCGCGCCAACCTGGTGTCGCCGGGCTCGACGGATACCCCCATGCTGCGCGGCATGCTGCCAAGCGAGGAGGCCATGGCCCGCACCATCGCCGGGTTGCCGGAGCAGTTCAAGCTCGGCATCCCCCTGCGCAAGGTCGCCACCCCGGCGGAGATCGCCCATACCGTCCTCTTCCTGGCCTCGGATCTGGCCAGCCACATCACGCTGCAGGATCTGGTCGTCGACGGCGGCGCCACCCTGAGTGCCTGAGGCTTGAGAAATAGATGAACAATATGATTTTGCTGTTGAAACAGCTGGAGCGGCAGGGGGTCAAGCTGGCGCTGAACGACAAGGGCCAGCTTATCTCCCAGTCGAGCAAGGAGGCGGTGACGCCGGCCATCGGCGCCACCATCAAGGCCCACAAGGATGAACTGGTGCGCTGCCTGGCGGCCCGCGCCGCCTTCGAGGCGCCCATTCTTGCGCAACGTGATGCCGAGGGCGCCCGGCAGGGGCCGCTCTCGTCGTCCCAGAGCGGGCTCTGGTTTATCGAGCAGTACGAGGAGGCCTCCCACCTCTACAACATGCCGGTCTATTTTCGCGTCAAGGGAGAGCTGGACACGGCGGCGCTGGAATTTGCCTTCGACCACCTGTTTGCCCGCCACCCCAGCATGCGCACCCGCTTCATCAAGGACGAGGCGGGCAGGGGGGCCCAGGAGATCCTGCCCCACGTGCCCTTCAAGTTGCACATTGAGAACGTGAGCGCAGAGCCCGCAGCCGAGCGGGAGGCCTATGTGGCCCGCCGGGTGCGCGAGGAGATAGGGCGTCCCTTCTCCCTGACCCTGGGGGATCTCAGCCGGGTGCACCTTATTCGGCTCGGCAGCCGCGAGCACGTGCTGCTGATCACCCAGCACCACATCATCTCCGACGGCTGGTCGGTCAAGAACATGTTCGCGGATCTCAAGCGCGCCTTTCTTGCCCATCAGAACCGCGAGCCCCTGCAGGTGAGCGAGCTGCCCCTCACCTACATCGACTATGCCCGCTGGTTCAATTCAGACCGTTTTCTCGATTATCATGCCGAGTTCAAACCGTTCTGGGTCGATCGGCTCGGTGGCAGCCCCGAGGTGCACGGCCTGCCGCTCGACAAGCCGCGCCCGGCCCATCAGGACAGCGGCGGCGAGCTGGTCTTCTCCACCATCGAGAGCGACCTGTGGGAGAGCTTCAAGCGCCTGTGCCAACGGCACAGCACCTCCAACTTCATCGGTCTGCACGCCCTGTTTGCCCTGCTGATGGTGCGCCAGAGCGGCGAGAAGGAGGTGGTGATCGGTACCCCGCTCGCCTATCGCGAGCGCCACGAGATCGAGTCGCTGGTGGGCTTTTTTGTCAACACCCTGGTGCTGCGCACTCAACTCAGCGGCAAGCCCAGCTTTGTCGACTATCTGCAGCAGTGCCGGGAGGAGGATCTGGCGGCCTTCGATCACCAGCTCTACCGTTTCGAGGCGCTGGCCGAGGCCATCGGCGCCGATCGCACCACCGCCATCAACCCCATCTTCCAGATCATGCTGGTCTATCAGGCCAAGGTGGACTTCAACGATCTCATCCCCGGTTGCCAGCTGGTGGAGGAGACCTCGCCTGTGTTGCCGGCCAAGACCGACATCTCGGTCAAGGTGACCGAGCTGATGGACTCCGTCCGGGTGGACTGGCTGTTCGCCACCGCCTTGTTCGAGCGAGAGACCATCCAGGCCTACGCCGATCGCCTGCTGCACCTGATGCGCGCCGTGGTGGCGGCCCCCGAGACCGACATCTGGCAACTGCCGCTGGAGGCGGGCACCGACCAGGCAGCGCTGGCCGCCGAGCTTGCCGATCTGCCGCCGGACTACCCGAGCCGCGACACCCTGCTCTGTCATATCGAGCGGCGCGCTATTCAGTTGGCGGACGCGCTGGCGGTCAGCGACGGCGTGCAATCGTTGACCTATGGCGAGCTGGAAACGCGTGCCAACCGGTTGGCCCACTGGCTGCAGGCTCAGGGCGTCACCCCGGGCGCCGCCATCGGCATCCAGGCCAGACGCGATGTTGCCTTCGTCATCGCCCTGCTCGCCTGCTGGAAGGCGGGGGCGGCCTATGTACCCCTCGACCCTGCCTATCCTGCCGAGCGGCTGGCCCATATCTTAGGCGATGCATCCATCAGCCTGGTGTTGGGCGGCGTGCCGGATCCGCGGCTTGGCGAGGCGCTGGCGGGCACGACTGCCGAATATCACGATCTGCACCAGCTTGCGCTGGACAAGATGCCAACCAGCACGCCCGCACTGTCTCGGGACGCTGCCATGCTGGCCCAGATCATCTACACCTCCGGCAGCACCGGCTTGCCCAAGGGGGTGATGGTGGAGCAGGGCAGCCTGGTCAACCTGATGGCGGATCACGGTGAGCGCATCGCCCTTGGGAAGGATGGCGCCATGTTCAACTGCATGTCCCTCTCGTTCGATGCCGGCAACATGACCAGCTTGCTGCCCCTGTACTGCGGCGCGGCCCTGCACTTTGGCGAGCCGGGCGAGGGGGTGATCAGTGCCGCGATCGCTCGGGGTGCCAGCCATATGATTTTGCCGACCGCCCTGCTCGCGAATCTATTGCCACCGGCGGAACTCGGTTCCCTCAAGGCCATCGGCTTTGGCGGCGAGGCGTGCCCGAGCAGCCTGGTGGAGCGCTGGGGGGAGCGGGTGGCGCTGTTCAACATGTACGGCCCGACCGAGTGTACCGTCACCGCGCTCTGCGCGCAGCTCACCCCGGGGGCGCCCATCACAATCGGTCGACCCGTCAACCACCTGAAGGCGCTGATCCTGGACGAGGCGGGCAACCTCTGCCCGGTGGGAGTGCCCGGCGAGCTCTGCCTGGCAGGGCTGGGGCTGGCCCGCGGCTACCTCAATTTGCCGGCGCGCACTCAGGAGGCCTTTATCGAGCTGGCGCTGGCTGATCGACCCCATCGCCTCTATCGCACCGGCGATCGGGCCTTGCTGCGCCGCGACGGCAACATCCAGTATCTGGGCCGGATGGACGAGCAGATCAAGCTGCGCGGCTATCGCATCGAGCCGGGTGAGATAGAGACCCGGCTTGCCGAATTGTGCCCGGCGATGCGCCAGGTCAAGGTGGTGGTGCAGGAGGGGCGCCTGCTGGCTTACGCCTGTTTGCAGGCCGGAGCAAGGGAGCCCGACGGCGATGCCCTGCTGCAGCGGGCCGGCGAGTGCCTGCCCGAATACATGGTGCCGGTGCGCCTCTGCTGGCTGCCCGAGATGCCGCTCACCCCCAACGGCAAGCTGGACTTGCGCCGCCTGCCCGCCATCGTCTGGCAGCAGAGCAAGGGCGAGCCGCAAAACGAACTGGAGCAGACCGTGCTCGCCATCTGGCAAGGGGTGCTCAAGCAACCGCTCGGGGTGGAGGATGACTTCTTCCGCTTAGGCGGTGACTCCATCCTCAGCATCCAGCTCACCACCCGGTTGCGGGATGCGGGACTGCACTGCAGCGTGAAGGACGTGTTCGAAGCCAAGACGGTGCGCCGCCTCTGCCGCCAGCTCGGCCAGCAGCAGGCGGTCAGCCACAGGAGCGAGCAGGGCAGCCTGACCGGCGAGTTCCCGCTCCACCCCATTCAGCACTGGTTCTTCGAGCAGGGCTTTGCCAGGCCCGGTCACTGGAATCAGGGGGTGATCCTGCGCCTGCCGGCCGGGGTGGACGATGAGGCCCTGCGCGGCTGGCTGAATGCCCTGCGCCAGCACCACGATGCCCTGCGCCTGGCGGTGACCCCGACTGGCCAGCGCTACCTGGCCGAACTGCCATTGCCGCTGCTGCCGACCCTGGATGCCGCCAATCTTGACGAGGCCGAGCTGCAAGCCCGCCTGACCGAGCTGCAGGGAGAGCTCGACCCTGCCAGCGGCCACACCCTGGCCTGGGCCCGCCTGCGCAATCTCTCTCTGGAAGGTGAGCGGGAGGGCGAGCGCGAGACAGTGGAGGGGCTCTTCCTCGCCTTCCATCACCTGGTGATCGATGCGGTCTCCTGGCGCATTCTGGCCGAGGATCTGGCACGGGTGAGCAAGGGCGAGCCACTGCCCGCCAAGGGCAGCAGCTATCGCCAGTGGGGCGAGGGGCTCGCGGCCTACGCCAAACGAGAAGAGGATCAGCTTGGCTTCTGGCTGGCTCAGGGGGAGGCCAGCAAGCCAGGCTTGCTGGAGGAGCGACGCGCCGCCGATGGCCGCGCCGCCGCCAGCCTGCTGCAACTGAGTCAGGAGACCACGGCCCGGCTCATCGACACCGCCAACCAGGCCTACTTCACCCGGGTGCCCGACCTGCTGCTGGCGGCACTGACCCGTACCCTGAACGAGCAGGGTTACGGCAGCCGTCACTGCGTGATGCTGGAAGGACACGGTCGTGAGGCCATCGATGCTGAACTGGACGTGAGCCGTACCCTGGGCTGGTTCACCAGCACCTATCCGCTGGCGCTGGCGGATGCCGGGGCGTGGGATGCGCTGGTCTGCGCCACCAAGGAGCAGCTGCGCGCCGTACCGGACAAGGGGGTGGGCTTCAACGCCCTGCGACTGCACCACCCTCGTGGGTCTGAGCTGCCCCAGGCCCTGGTGGTCTTCAACTACCTGGGGGTCAGCCATCAGGGTGAGGCCGCTCAAGCCTGGCAGCCCCTGTCGCTGGCGCCGGGGGCACCCAGCTCCCCTGACAACCTGCCGCGCGAGCTGGTCAGTCTGCACGGTGGCGTGTTTGATGGCCGCCTCACCCTGCGTCAGGTGGGCGCCCTCAACCAGCAGGCGAGCGACGCCCTGATGGCGCGGCTGGCGGACAACCTGACGGCGCTGGTGGAGCACTGCTGCAACTTGAAGGCTCCGCGCCATACCCCGAGCGACTTCCCGGGGCTTGGCCTCTCGCAAGCCGCGCTCGATCGGGTGCTGAGTGGGCGCGAAGTGGAGACCCTGCTGCCCATGACCTCGCTTCAGCAGAGCATGTTCCATCACAGGGCGCTGGCGCCCCGGGATCACGCCTATCACCTGCAGACCGAGATGGACTATCACCAGCCGTTGGACGTGGCGGTCTACCGTCAGGCCTGGCAGGGGCAGATCGCCCGCTGGCCGGCCCTTCGCAGCGAGCTGGTGCTGGCGGATGGGGTGGCGCTCCAGCGCATCCTCAAGCACGCCGAGTTGCCATTCCACTATGAGGACTTGTCTGATGTGGGAAATGCAGAGGCTCGGGTCCAGGCCTATCGCGAGCAGGATCTGGCCCGCCCGATCCCGCTCGAGCAGGCGCCCCTGCTGCGGCTTGCCTGCTTCAAATTGGCCCCCGATCACCACAAGGTTGTCTTCAGCGCCCATCACGGCGTGCTGGATGGCTGGAGCGGCCCCGTGTTGCTGGGGTCCTTGCATCGCGCCTATCAGGCGCTGATGAACGGCCTGCTGCCGCAGGGCGAGCCGGATACCGCCTGGCTCGAGTTTGGCCGCCATATCGCCAGCCAAGCCCGCAGCGCCAAGGCTTACTGGCAGGGGCGGGAGGAGCTGCTAACAAAGCCTAACGATCTCGCCTGCCTGTTCGGGGTGACGCTGGACGCTGGCGCAAGCGGGCGCCATACCCAGCAGCGACCGGCGGTGTGCGCCACGGTGCTGCCGGCCGAGGTGGCGACCTTGCTCGCCCATCGTGCCCGCGACCTTGGCGTGACTGCGGGCCTCTTGGCCCAATATGCCTGGCACCGTCTGCTGGCACGCCGCTCTGGCGATGCCGTCACCCTGGTGGGCAACGTGACCCCGGGCCGGGATTACCCCATCGAGGGGATCACCGCGAGCGTCGGGCTCTACATCAACAGCCTGCCACTGGCCCTGGAGTGGTGCACCGAGTTGACCCTGGCCGAGCATATCGCCCGGTTGCAGACCGACCTGATGGCACTCAATGAGCACGGCACCCAGTCGCTGGCGGCACTGACCAAAGGCCGGGCGCGTCTGTTCCAGAGTCTGTTCGTGTTCGAGAACTACCCCATGCCGGCGGCCCCTGTCGCCCCCGAACCTCACCAGCTGGTGCCGCGCTTTGGCACCGTGGTGGAGAAGGTGGAGCTTCCTCTGTCGCTCGTGGTCAGCAGCCGGGGCGAGACGCTCCAGCTGCGCCTCGAGTTCGATGGCGAGCAGATCCCCGAGGCTCGGGCAGAGGCGGTGCTGGCTGACTGGCTGGCCGAGCTCGACTGGCTGGCGCAGGCGGACCTGAGCCAGCCGGCCAGAGTGGCGGCGGCCGCGCCGTCCCCGGGGAGGGCGCAAGTGGCCACCACCAGGGCGGAGCCCAGCCTGGCTCCGCCACCGGCCGAGGCTCGCGCGCTGTTGGCCCTGTGGGAGCGCCAGTGCGGCGTGCCCGGGATCTGGCAGCAGACCCTGTGTGAACTCGGGGTGGATTCGGTGCAGCAACTCGCCCTGCTGGCGGCCCTCAACGAGGCGTTTGCACAGGAGCGAGCGCCGCTTACCCTGCAGACGCTCAAGGCCCATCCATCCCCCAGCCGACTCTATGGGCACTGGCTGGTACGCCAAACGGAGGCAGCGCTATGACGGTGACCATCAAGCATAAGGCTCCGCTCGTGCAAACCCGGCCTGCCCCCCGTGAGGGGGCGGCCAACCTGGGGGCGCGGCTGGCGGCCTGTCTGGCCGCCACCCCGCTGGCCCCCGCCATCCGCATGGGCGTGGCTGGCATCAGCGAGGACGGATCAGGTGAGCAGTGGCTTAGCTACGGCGCGCTCAATGTCAGGGTCGGCGAGATTGCCGCGCGATTGCAGGGGCTGGCGGTGGGGGAGCGGGTCGGCCTCCATCTCTCCCGTAGCCCCGACCTGGTGGCCTGCCTGCTGGCCTGCCTGCGGCTCGGCCTCACCTTCGTGCCCCTTGAGCCGGACTTTCCGGTGGAGCGGCTGCAGGGGATCGCCCGCCAGGCGCGCCTGTCGGCGGTGATCTGCGACGGTGACAGACCGGCTCCCGCCTTCGGCTGTCCGCTGCGCACCCTCGACGGGCCGGCAGCGGCAGGGCTCGTCTCCTGGCCCCAGGTGGATGATGCCCTGGCCGCCTACATGATGTTCACCTCGGGCTCCACCGGCGAGCCCAAGGGGGTGGTCATCAGCCGGCGGGCCCTGCTCTGCTTCCTCGACGGGATCCGCGAGCGGCTCGGGCTCTCACCGAGTTGCCACTGGCTCTTCATCACTACCCCGGCCTTCGACATCTCCCTGCTGGAGATGCTGGGGCCGCTCTGGGGCGGTGGTCGGCTGACGGTGGCCGGGGGCGAGCACAACAAGGATCCGCTGGGGATGCAGGCCTTGCTCGAGGCCGATCCCTCCATCAACTGGCTGCAGGCCACCCCGGCCTGCTGGCGCATGCTGCTCAAGGCCGGCTGGCAGGGGCGCAATACCCTCACCGCCCTGTGCGGCGGCGAGGCGCTGGATTTGGGATTGGCCGAGCAGCTCTGTGCCCGCACCCGGCGACTGTGGAACTGCTACGGGCCGACCGAGGCCACCGTCTGGTCCCTGGTGAGCGAGGTGCGCTGGCCACCGACTGATGGCCAGATTACCATCAGCCACAGCCTGCCCGGCTATCGGCACTGGGTGCTGGACGAGGCGGGGCAGCCGGTAGCAGAGGGAGAGTGCGGCGAGCTCTGCATCGAGAGCCCGGCCCTGTGCGAGGGGTACTGGCGCAAGCCGGCCTTGACCAGTGCCGCCTTCCTGCGCCTTGCCACCCATCGCCTCTATCGCACCGGTGATCGGGTGCGCCTCCTTGGGGCGGACCGCTTCCTCTATCTGGGGCGGCGCGACGATCAGATCAAGCTGCGCGGTTTTCGCATCGAGCTCGGCGAGGTGGAGGCGGGACTGCGCCGCCAGGCCGGGGTGCAGGAGGCAGCGGTGCGTCTGGTGGGAGAGGGGGACGAGGCCATGCTGGTGGGCTACGTGGAGGCGAAAAGCGGGGTGACCCTCAATCGCCTCGCCCTGCGCAAGGGGTTGCAGGCGACGCTGCCGCACTACATGGTACCGGCGCGGCTCATCCTGCTGGATGCCCTGCCCAAGACCAGCAGTGGCAAGCTCGACAGAAAGGCGCTGCCATTGCCGGAGTAGACGGCCTTGCCGAGCCATGGATAAAAAGAAGCCCGCATCATGCGCAATGCTGTTCACTTAAGCGGAGCCGCATTGCGATTTACCGGAAAACGGGTCTTTGATATCTTCACCGCCCTGGGTCTCGATGGCCTGGGGCGTTTTTCTATGAACATGACGCCTATGCAGCCCCGCAACTCCGCCAACCTCCGTGGCGTATGGGCTGGCGATAACGCGCCCGCCATCACTGCCATCTGGTTCGCGATGAGCTGACAGGCAAACTTAAAGCTCACCTCATTGGGCGCTCGCTGATGGGCTACGGCGGCCTGGCTGGCCTCCCGCCTGACCAGATTGTATCCAAGCAGCAATCCCCACAGCTCCTGATAGACCAAGTCCACTTTCTTGCTTCTCAGCG
>NZ_JALIHH010000116.1:0-5726 GCF_022869435.1 Aeromonas sp. LsrichE-8G | reverse complement strand
AGTGGTGGGCATTCCCGCGGAATGCATGGTGTTTTTGCTCATGGGGGGAGCGTATCTAAGGAGCAGGATCAAGCAAGCAGGAAAGTGGGATCAAGAGACGATCGTCTCATTTTTCCTGTGTCAATACTGTTCCGGTGAATACTTACTCTCTCATCAACGATTAGATACTTACGTTCATTGTACTGCTTCATGTTGACGGTTCTGAGCTTCACTGCATCACTCCTTTACACTTTTATACACCCATTCCTAAGGTATACTGCGTGCTTTCAGAATGTGCAATCTTTACATGCTCAGAAAAGAAAAAACCCCGAAATATCGGGGTTTTTAGGCATTTCGCTTTACAAAACGCTTTACATTTTAAAAAATCCGGCCCTAGAACGGAATATCGTCGTCGAAATCCATCGGCGGTTCGTTGTAGACCGGCGGGGCGGATTGCGGCTGCTGGGCCGGACGGCCGTAACCGCCTTGCGGTTGCATGTTCTGCTGCGGGGCAGCAGGACGTTGCATGTTCTGTTGCGGTGCAGCCTGTTGCGGTTGGCCCCAGTTGCCCTGGGATGACTGGCCGCCCATGCCCTGGCCACCGCCCTGCGGACGGCCACCCAGCATCTGCATCACACCGGTGAAGCTGTCGACCAGCACCTCGGTGGTGTAGCGCTCCTGGCCACTCTGATCCTGCCATTTGCGGGTCTGGAGCTTGCCTTCCACATAGACCTGGGAGCCCTTCTTCAGGTACTCGCCGGCCACTTCGGCCAGCTTGCCCATGAAGACGACACGGTGCCATTCGGTGCGCTCTTTCTGCTCACCGGTCTGCTTGTCGCGCCAGGTATCGGAGGTGGCCAGGGTGATGTTAGTCACGGCACCGCCGCTCGGCATGTAGCGCACTTCCGGGTCTTGCCCCAGGTTACCGATCAGAATGACTTTGTTGATGCCTCGACTGGCCATAATCTCTCTTCCACCCTTATGTATACCGGCCAGGCCAGATGCCTGGGCCCATTCAATAATGCGTTTGTTTGCAACGAGATGCGCGCCCTGGCTGGGTGTCATCTCTCTTCAGTGTCCTGGCTGCGCCGGAGCTTGCCGGCAGAGGCGTCATGGATCGGCCGCAGCGTTTGGCCGCCATAGTACCAGTTGACGGGCATGAGCGCACATCTTCCCTGCCACTGTGGCGTCAATGGATCGCCACAGCCTGAGTAACTTACCCGAGGTAAGGTGTCACCAGCAAGGGGAGGAGGCTGGGGCAGGCTGCGTGAAGAGGGCGGAGCTGTTATGGTGCGCACCGGCACTACTTGACCCCCCAAATGGGGGGGGCGTGCTAGCCAATTGTATTGGCTGGAAAATTGCTGGGCTTCAAAGGAGCCACCGATGCGTCTAATACTTTTTTAATGCTGCAGCCAGGAGGGGGATTGGTACTCTTCCTTGCCAAAAAGCCCCGACTCGAATGTGCAAGGAAGTTCTCTTGATGACGCCCGACTCCCTCCTGGTGCTGATCACCGAAAATAACGCACAAGCCTCCCGTTTCCAGCGTCACCTCAGTGAAGAGCTTGGTCTGCCCATCTTGCTGGTGGGGGAGCTGAATGACCTGCCAGACGTTGCAGAGGGCGCCCCCAAAACCTTGCTGCTGATCGATCTGGACTACCTCAAGTCGACCCAGCAGGAGCTGTGGAGCAATGCCATCTGCCAGCGCTTTGGCGAGGCCAGTGCCGTGTTGCTCAATGCCCCGACCAGCACCAACAAAGAGCTGCTGCTGATGTGGCCCCATACCAGCGGGCTCTTCTTTCGTCAGGACACGCTGGACAGGCTGGTCTTCGGCATTCGCAAGGTGTTGCAGGGGGAGTACTGGATCCCGCGCCACCTGCTGTGCGACCTGGTGGACTACTACCGCAAGGGGAGCGGGCAACCTCAGCGTCAGCAGACGCTGCTGACCGCCCGCGAGCAGGAGATCGTGCGTCACCTGATGACGGGGGCCTCCAACACCGAGATCGCCGACAGCCTGTTCGTGAGCGAACACACCGTCAAATCCCATCTCTACAACGTCTTCAAGAAGCTGAACGTCAAGAACCGGTTGCAGGCAGTGAGCTGGGCCAAGGAGTATCTCTGAGGAAGGGGCACGGAAGGAAAGACTGTCTATTCATCCAGTAGTCTCTATGCCATACTGGCCCGCTCTGGTTCCCGTATCGAGCGCGCAACAAGATGGAAAAAATCGTGATCCGGGGTGCCCGCACCCACAACCTCAAGAATATCAACCTGATCCTGCCACGTGACAAGCTGATCGTGGTCACCGGCCTGTCCGGTTCGGGCAAATCCTCCCTGGCGTTCGATACCCTCTATGCCGAGGGGCAGCGCCGCTATGTGGAGTCCCTCTCCGCCTATGCCCGCCAGTTCCTCTCCCTGATGGAGAAGCCGGACGTGGACCACATCGAGGGGCTGTCGCCTGCCATCTCCATCGAGCAGAAGTCCACCTCCCACAACCCGCGCTCGACCGTCGGCACCATCACCGAGATTTACGACTACCTGCGGCTGCTGTTCGCCCGGGTCGGCGAGCCACGCTGCCCGACCCACGCCATTCCGCTCGCGGCCCAGACCATCAGCCAGATGGTGGATCAGGTGCTGGCCCAGCCCGAAGGCGCCAAGCTGATGTTGCTGGCCCCCGTGGTGCGCAACCGCAAAGGGGAGCACACCAAGCTGCTGGAGAATCTGGCGGCCCAGGGTTACATCCGCGCCCGCATCGACGGCGAAGTGTGCGATCTGTCGGATCCTCCCGCGCTGGAGCTGCACAAGAAGCACACCATCGAGGTGGTGGTGGATCGCTTCAAGGTGCGCGATGACCTGGCGCTGCGCCTGGCCGAATCGTTCGAAACGGCGTTGACTCTCTCCGGCGGCATCGTGCTGGTGGTGCCGATGGACGGGGAGGATGGGGTTGCCCCCATGACCTTCTCCGCCAACTTAGCCTGCCCCGAGTGCGGTTACTCCATGTCGGAGCTGGAGCCCCGGATCTTCTCCTTCAACAACCCGGCGGGGGCCTGCCCCACCTGTGACGGTCTCGGGGTGCAGCAGTATTTCGATCCCGCCAAGCTCATCCATGATCCCGGCCAGAGCCTGGCCGGCGGCGCCATCCGTGGTTGGGACAAGCGCAGCTTCTACTACTTCCAGATGCTCAAATCCCTGGCCGATCACTACAAGTTCGACCTGGAGACCCCCTGGGAGGATCTGCCGCTCAAGACCCAGGAGGTGATCCTGCGCGGCTCCGGGCGCACCGAGATCGAGTTCCGTTACATGAATGACCGCGGCGACGTGGTGGTGCGCAAGCACCCGTTCGAGGGGATCCTGCACAACATGGAGCGCCGCTACCGGGAGACCGAATCCAACGCGGTGCGGGAAGAGCTGGCCAAATACATCGCCAACAAGTCCTGTACCAGTTGCGGTGGCAGCCGACTGCGGGAAGAAGCCCGCCACGTCTTCGTGGACAATCGCAACCTGCCCGCCATCGCCGAGCAGTCCATCGGCGATGCCCTGGCCTTCTTCGAAGGGTTGAACCTGTCCGGTCAGCGTGCCCAGATAGCGGACAAGATCCTCAAGGAGATCGTCGAGCGGCTCGGCTTCCTGGTGAACGTCGGCCTCAACTATCTGAGCCTGTCGCGCAGCGCCGAGACCCTCTCCGGTGGCGAGGCGCAGCGGATCCGGCTGGCCAGCCAGATCGGGGCTGGCCTGGTGGGGGTCATGTACGTGCTGGACGAGCCCTCCATCGGTTTGCATCAGCGTGACAACGAGCGGCTGCTCAAGACCCTGACTCACCTGCGTGATCTCGGCAACACCGTGATCGTGGTGGAGCACGATGAGGATGCCATTCGCCTCGCCGACCATGTGCTCGACATCGGTCCGGGGGCTGGCGTGCACGGCGGTGCCATCGTCGCCCAGGGGACGCCGGAGGAGATCATCGCGAACCCCGAGTCCCTGACCGGTGACTACCTCTCCGGGCGCAAGCAGATCGCCATCCCGGCCGAGCGCACCCCGCTCACCGGCAAGTGGCTGAAATTGAAAGGGGCTAGCGGCAACAACCTGCGCAACGTCAACCTGGATCTGCCCATCGGAGTGATGACTTGCGTCACCGGCGTCTCCGGTTCCGGCAAGTCGACCCTGATCAACGACACCCTGTTCCGCATCGCCCACCGCGAGCTGAACAAGGCCACCGAGTCCACCCCGGCTCCCTATCGCAGCGTCGAGGGGCTGGAGCATCTGGACAAGGTGGTGGATATCGACCAGAGCCCCATCGGCCGCACCCCGCGCTCCAACCCGGCCACCTACACCGGCCTGTTCACCCCGATCCGCGAGCTGCTCTCCGGCACCCAGGAGGCGCGTTCCCGTGGCTACCAGCCGGGCCGCTTCTCCTTCAACGTGAAGGGTGGGCGCTGCGAGGCGTGCCAGGGGGACGGGGTCATCAAGGTGGAGATGCACTTCCTGCCGGACGTCTACGTGCCGTGCGACGTCTGCAAGGGCAAGCGCTACAACCGCGAGACCCTGGAGGTGAAGTACAAGGGCAAGAACATCCACGAAATCCTCGAGATGACGGTGGAAGATGCCCGTGCCTTCTTCGATCCGGTGCCGGCGGTGGCGCGCAAGCTGCAGACCCTGATGGACGTGGGCCTCTCCTACATCCGGCTCGGTCAGTCCGCCACCACGCTCTCTGGCGGCGAGGCGCAGCGGGTCAAGCTGGCGCGGGAGCTCTCCAAGCGGGACACCGGCCAGACCCTCTATATTCTGGACGAACCGACCACGGGGCTGCACTTCCACGATATCCAGCAGTTGCTCAAGGTATTGCACCAACTGCGGGATCGGGGCAACACCATCGTTATCATCGAGCACAACCTGGACGTCATCAAAACCGCGGACTGGATCGTCGATCTGGGCCCGGAAGGGGGCGCTGGTGGTGGCCGTATTCTGGTGACGGGTACGCCTGAGGAGATGAGCCGTTGCAAGGAGTCCCACACGGCGCGCTTCCTCGCTCCTCTACTGGAGAAATAAGCGTCACTCGAGAAAAAGGGGCCAAGGCCCCTTTTTTGTTGGCCGGTGGGCGAGGTGCGCCGATCTGGCGCCCGGCCAGGGATGAGAGGGAGAAAAGAGGGACTCGTCCGGCAGACTCAGTGTGTCAGCATCAGGAAGGCGAGGGCGAACAGGAAACCCAGCAGAATGAAGAGGAAGGAACCTATCCCCCAGATGGCGGCAAGAATGCCGAGAACTTTGTCTTTGCGTGTCTGTGGTTTCATAAAATTCAAATTACAGCGTGGTTACATCGCATTAATAAAATACGCCCCGGGGCATAATTAAACAACAATTGAAAGGTGATATGAAGGTGTTTAAGGTGTATTTAATTGGTATTTTACATTTCATGCTGATGCGATAATTTAAGGCATCATCATGTATTTGAATGACTTTTTATTTTCATCTGCGGTTTGATTGTCCAATCAAAGCTGCCGTGTACATCTATCTATTTCTTGATAACTATTGAGCTAAATCAATAACCGGCCATTCACATCCTTTTATAGTTTTCGGGCTTGCAACATAGAAAGAAAACAAAAAAGGAATAATCCGACATTCCGCACCTGATTTAGGAATAAATTTGCCGATAGCGCTCACCCAATACCTCCAAAATGATCTGCTGGTCTCCTGTTAGCTCCGTTACTTGTGGCGGAGCTTCTCCCAGTCGATATTCATGGATGCCACCAAAGCGC